>NZ_CP014224.1:3302500-3427057 GCF_001697185.1 Wenyingzhuangia fucanilytica
TTTTATAGATTTTATATTTATCAATAAATATTTTTGATGATATAATAATTAAAAATATTGATATGAAGAAAAGATTACATTATTTAACAGTACTAAGTTTTTTGTTTTTTGGTAAAATAGTATTTGCTCAGGAAGGTATTAATGAGCCTTTTATAGTTGTAGGAGATTGGTCTGTAAACGATAATCCAAACGGAACAAGTAATATTTCAGGTGGACTTTTAGATGTTACTATGGGGGATCAAGGAACTTCAGGTAAATACCGTGCAGATCTAAACTTTCTTGCAGGTACTAATTATACAATTAATAAGGAGGCAGATAAACTTATTGCTATTAAATTTATTGGAGATAAACCTTCAACAGGAGTTTTAAAATTAGAATTATATAATTTAACAGCGGGTGCTTGGATAAATAGAGGAGGAGGTAGATATACTCCTGCGGGTTCTGTGGTTACTACTTCAGGAGATAATATTTATTATTTTGATGTTACTCCTGATACAAATTATACTACTGGAGATATTGAAGTGAATAAAATTAACTTTACAATAGCTGATGCTACTGTTCCAACAAATTATACAGTAGATTGGGTTGCTAGTTTTACAAATGTAGCAGATATTGAAGCTTATAAAGATACAGATGATGATGCTTCAATGTCATTAAAAGGCGGGTTGCTAAATTCTGTATTTAAAGTTTATCCTAACCCTTCAACAGAAAATATATTTAATATTAGCTTAAATAATAAATACTCTAAAAGTGAGGCAGTTGTAAAAGTTTATAATGTAATAGGTAGTCTTGTATTAAATAAAAATGCAAAAATAGTTAACAAGACTATTAGTGTTAATCATCATTTATTACCAGGTGTTTATTTTGTACAAATTGAAGGAAATACAAGTAAATTGATTGTAAAATAAAGTAGAAGTTTATTCTAGATTAGTAAAAATAGATGTAGGCTCTTTTTAAAGGGTTTACATCTATTTTTGTATAACCAGATAAATTTTTAGTATTTCTATAGAAATAGCCTAATTTTTAAAAACCTTTAATGCTTCTATTAAATCAGGGTAGATGAATGTATAATTTAATTCATCTATTAATTTTTGATTAGAAATTATTTTAAAAGAGGTTAATTCTTCTATAAAAGTGGCAGGTTTTTTTCCCATTTGTTTAGTAGCAAGTGTGTAATAATTTGCTTTTGTAGGATGCGAAGTTGCTGCTGCATTGTAGGTTGTGTTCCATTTTTTTTGATGAATAATAGTTTTTACAATTCCTATACAATCTTCTAAATGAATTAAATTAATAGGGGTTAAAGCATTTTGTACTACTTTATCTTCTTTAAAAAAGTTTCCAGGATTACGTGTTCCGCCAATTAACCCAGCAAAACGGATAATGGTAGTGTTAAAGTTTTTGTTGTTTTTAAACAAATCTTCAAAAAGTAATAAGTCTTTTTTTGCAGGATTTACTTTAAAGTTTTCTTCCTCGGTAACCTCTCCATCAACATCAGCATATACAGCGGTAGAACTAATAAAAACAACGTGTTTAATGGGTGATTTTTCTATGGCTTTTACCAAAGTTTTATAGCTATTTAAAAACGGCTTTTGTTTTCTAAACGGAACGTTGATAAAAAGTATTTCGGATTGTAAAAAATGATCTAAATTCCCATCGATTTCTTCATCAATACTTAGCACATAGGGTTGAATATTTAACATTAATAATGTTTCACATTTATCGGTAGTTGTGGTGCTTCCTTTTACAGTAAACCCATCTTTTACCATTGCTTTGGCTAAAGGTAAACCCAACCATCCACAACCTAAAATACTAATAGATTTTTTCATCCTTATTTTCTTTTTCTTTAAAATCATCAAGCTTGTCTAACAATACAGGAAATATGGCAGAAGCTAAATTTTTGGTAGGGGTGTAAAGTATAGATTTTTCAATTTCTTTTTCACCAACAAAAGGAATCATCACATTAATTCTTTCAAACCAACCCAATAAAACACTCATAATTAAAGCTAGTTTTAGGCAGCCAAAAATACCTCCTAAAATTTTATTAATCAATCCTAAAGCAGCTAGAGAAGCTATTTTTGTTAGCACTTTTCCTGCTAATGAAATAACAATTACAATAACAACAAAAGTTATGGCAAATGCGGTTAACGAAATAAATTTAGGTTCCCAAGTTAGGTATTGACTTAATAGGTCTTTGGCATAAAAAGAAAAGTGAATAGCCCCATATATTCCAGCAATTAATGCTACTAATGATGCAATTTCTACAAAAAGTCCTTTCATCAAACCTTTTACAAAACCAAACAGTAAAATCACTGCAATAACAATATCAATAACCTCCATGTAATAAATTTGAATCAAAGATACAGTTTTCTCGTTTTTAGCCTTTGGGACTTCTTATATTTGTTAAAAAAAGTAAAGATGGTAAATGATGAGCAATTAAAATTGCGCTGGCACGAAGTGGTAAAAAATCTGTCTGATAAGTTTGCAGATGGTGATACTTTAGACGTTGATGCTATTTTGTATTTAATTGGGGTTCAAGAACTAGGTCAGGGATATAGAGTTTTTAAAAAAGATGAAAAACTAAATTTAATGCATATTGCTATTTGTAGGGTTTTAGAACCTTATGGTTATTATGAGTTTGATTATTTTGATGAAGATGGATGGCCACATTTTAATGTATTAGAAAGTTTGCCTAATTTAAAGGCTGGAGAACAAACCTTATTAATGAAAGAGGCCATTGTACGCTATTTTGATGAATAGTTATGGAATATTTTTTGCAATAACATACCAATATGAAAAATCTTACCACATTTATACTACTGATAGCCTTTCAATTTTTAAGCGCTCAATATACAGTAACAGGTGTTTTTACAGATAAAGTTGTTGATATTGAGGACGTAGCTTTATACAGAATTATTAATGGAAAGGCAGATTATGTAAAGTATGCTGATGTAAAAGATAAAGTGTTTACTTTTTCTATGGACAGTTTGCCTGCGGGTAATTACAAGGCTTTATATCAAAATGTTAAAACAGGTTATGTAGATTTTATTTTTAATAATGAGGATGTAAAATTTAGTGTTGATAGTAAAAAAGGACAGCCATCAGTAACTTATTTAGCTTCTAGAGAAAATCAATTATTACAAGCTTATAATTATAGTATTAGTCAGTTACAATATAAGTTAGATTCTATTCAATTGGCATATTTTAGTAAGCCCACAACCAATATAGCTAAGTATCAAGAAGTAAAAGCTAAGGTTGATGGTGCTCAAAATTATTATGAAGATTTAGCCAAAGATGATTATTGTTATGGACTTATAAAAGCTACAAAAAGGTATAATGCGCCCATGCCTTTTGTTTTGCTAGATGAATATTTAGACAATATTATTACGCACTTTTTTGATTATATAGATTTTCAAGATGCATCACTTAGAAACTCTATGTTTATTAAAAGCAGATTAAAAGATTATGTTTTTTACCTGCATCAAACAGATGATGTAGTGCAACAAAATGAATTGTATATCAATGCAATCAAACAAATTTTGGCAAAAACTTCTGACGATGTGTTTAAAGAAGAAGTTTTACGATTTTTTATTCCAGAGTTTATCAAAAAGGAAAATAATAAAGTACTGTCTGCAATAGTTAACATATATAAAGAATTACCAGAAACTATTCAAAATAACGATTTTTTAGCAGAAGTGGATAGTAAGGCTAGAACTATAATAGGTGTTATTGCTCCTGATATTAAAATATCGGATACAGAAACTTTATACTCTTTAAAAAAGAGCCATATGTATTTGGTTGTGTTTTGGAGTAGTACTTGTTCTCACTGTGTTATAGAACTACCTAAGCTAAAAGAAATTTTAAATCTTAAAAACAATATTACTGTTGTAGCGGTAGGTTTAGAAGAAGAAGATACTCAAGAAAAATGGAGTGCTTATGTGGCTGAAAACATTAAAGATTGGAAAAACGTGATGGCTCTAGGAAAGTGGGATAGCAAAGAAGCTATTGACTATGACGTTAATGCCACACCGACTTATTTTGTGTTGAATAAAGACAAGCGTATTATAGCCAAACCAAACAACTTTAAATTGTTAAAAGAAATATTAGAGTAATAAGTATTACTCAAAAGCTAAAAAGGCTTCTTTAATATGTTCTATTTTGGTTTCATGTTTGTTTTTAACAATAGCAATTATATCAAAACGAACTTCGAGGTCTAAATTTCTTTTTTGTACATAAGCATCTGCTGCGTTTATCAATAATTTTATTTTGGATTTGGTAATAAACTCTTCTGGATTTCCAAAAAAATCGGTGCTTCTAGTTTTTACTTCTATAATGGTAAGAACGTTGTTTTTAAGGGCAATAATATCAATCTCTGCCTTTAAATAACGCCAGTTTTTATCAAGAATGGTATAGTCTTGTTTTATTAAGTATTCGGTAGCCAAAGCTTCGCCTAAATGTCCTAAATCGTTATGAGTAGCCATTTTTATTTCTAAAATAGTTTTTATTTAGATAAATATTTGGTTATCAAATAAAAAAGTTTCAATTTTGTGTCATAATGAAACAACAGAATTTACATATCACCCAATTAATCGCTTCTACGAAGTCGTTATCAAAATCTATTATGGTCAAGAACCATAAGGATGGGATGTTATTATGTATTTGTAAGTTTTAAATAGAGAAAAATAAATTTAAAAAATATATAAAAAGCATCCCATCGGGATGCTTTTTTCGTTTAATACCAATCATAAATTTTTAGTACCATGAACACACATTGCAACATTTCCATTTTAAAATCTAAACAGGCTTTAGCAGTAAAGTTTATGATGGCTTTACAGCAGGTCAAATCAAAGAATACAGTCCTTTATAAAAAAGATTATAGGTAATTAATTATCAACATATTCAATATTTATAAAGGCACTTTTTAAAGTGTCTTTTTTATTGAGCAAAATTTAAATAATATGAAAAATAATATAGAAAGAATCAATCAAATATTTCAAAACAACTTTATAAACAACATCATCCAAATCAATAGAAAACTCTATCCAAATCCTTATTTTTTGGAAGAAGAAAATAGAACTGATGATGAACCAATTCTGTTTATATGAATTGATATAAAAAATTACGACTGCTGATTTTAGGTAGTCGTAATTTTATTATTTAGTGAACTCTACTGTTGAGGTTTTTTCTTTAACAGTCATGTTTATTTCGTGTCCAAAAATAAGTCCTAAGTTTTTGTCTTCGTGACCTGCAGGAAAATCAAACAAAACAGGAAAGTTGTATTTTTTAACAATGCTAAGTACAATTTCTTCTATGCTTTGTCCAAATTCAGGATAGTTTTTTTTAGTATCGGTAAAATCTCCTAAAATAAGTCCTGCACAATCTTTAAAATATCCTTTTCTGTCTAAAGCTCTTAGCAGTCTATCAATATGATATTTGTACTCTCCAATTTCTTCTATAAACAAGATTTTATCTTTTGTAGAAAAACAAGTACTAGTACCAATCATATTTTCTAAGATGGTTAAATTTCCACCAATAACAACTCCAGAACAGTTCCCTGTTTGATTGAATTCGTTAGATTGAATATGATAAGTAGGTAAGTTGCCTTTAATAATATTGTTTAATTGTTCCATACTTTCCTCAATGGCCGGATAAGACTCTTTAAAATTGATAGGCATAGGAGCATGAATACTTTGAAATCCTAAGTTGTGTAACTTATTGTGAAACACAGTAATATCAGAATAACCAATAAGCCATTTAGGGTTTTTAGCAAAATTGTTAAAATTTAAATCATCAATAATTCTTACCGATCCATATCCGCCACGAGCACACCAAATAGCTTTGGCTGTTGGATGATCTAAAGCCCATTGCATGTCTTGTAAACGCTGAGTATCTGTACCAGCAAAATGATAATGCTCATTAAAAACAGCATCGCCAATAATTACGGTATATCCCCAATTTTCAAAAGTTTCTTTCGCTTTTTCTATAGCCAAAGGTTGTTTTACAATTCCAGCAGGAGCCACAATTAAAATAGTATCTCCCTGTTTTAAATAATCGGGTTGGGTAAAAGTGATGTTTTGACTGTTCATAGTAGTTATCACAAAGAAAAAAATGAGCCTAAAAAAGGATTTCATATGGTTGATTTGATATTCAAAAATAAACATTTAATATTTAGAGCTAATAGTGTTAATGATATTCTACAAATCATTGTTATAATGTTTCACAACAGAATTGTATTTTTGCGGTCTAAAATTATGTAATTCATGAACAATCCTAAAAGATATACCATTACAACCGCTTTGCCATATACTAACGGACCCATTCATATTGGGCATTTGGCAGGAGTTTATGTACCTGCTGATATTTATGTACGTTACTTGCGTAACAAAGGTAGAGATGTAGCTTTTGTTGGAGGTTCTGATGAGCATGGAGTGCCTATTACTATTAAGGCTAAAAAAGAAGGGGTAACGCCACAAGATGTGGTAGATAAATATCACGGAATTATTAAAAAATCTTTTGAAGATTTTGGAATTTCTTATGATAATTATTCAAGAACATCGGCACCTATTCATCATAAAACAGCTTCGGAATTTTTTACCAAGTTGTATGAAAAAGGGGAATTTATAGAAAAAGTAGAATCTCAATTGTTTGATGAAGAAGCCAATCAGTTTTTGGCTGATAGATTTGTAGTGGGAACTTGCCCAAAATGTGGTGATGAGAATTCTTATGGAGACCAATGTGAAAAATGTGGAACCTCTCACAATGCAACAGATTTAATCAACCCAAAATCTGCCATTACAGGAAATGTACCTACGGTTAAAGAAACCAAACACTGGTTTTTACCTTTAGATAAGCACGAAGCCTTTTTAAAAGAATGGATTTTAGAAGGTCATAAAGACGATTGGAAATCTAATGTTTACGGACAAGTAAAATCTTGGATTGATGATGGTTTACGCCCAAGAGCGGTAACTCGTGATTTAGATTGGGGAATTCCAGTTCCTGTAGAAGGAGCAGATGGAAAAGTTTTATACGTTTGGTTTGATGCCCCAATTGGATATATTTCATCAACCAAAGAATGGGCAGAAGCCAATGGAAAAGATTGGGAACCTTATTGGAAAGACAAAGACACCAAATTGGTACATTTTATAGGAAAAGATAATATTGTATTCCACTGTATTATTTTCCCAGCCATGTTAAAAGCCAATGGAGATTATATTATGCCAGATAATGTGCCTGCTAATGAGTTTTTAAATTTAGAAGGTAATAAATTGTCAACGTCTAAAAATTGGGCGGTATGGTTGCATGAATATTTAGAAGATTTCCCTGGTAAACAAGACGTATTGCGTTATGCTTTAACAGCCAATGCACCAGAAACTAAGGATAACGATTTTACTTGGAAAGATTTTCAGGCAAGAAATAACAACGAGTTGGTGGCCATTTTTGGAAACTTTATTAATAGAGTAGTGGTGCTAACCAACAAATATTATAATGGAGAAGTTCCTGTTGCTGGAGCATTATCGGAGTTAGACGGAGATGTTTTAGCTCAGGTAAAAGAATTCCCAAATATTATTTCAAGATCTATGGAACGTTACCGTTTTAGAGAAGCGTTGTCAGAAATGATGAACTTAGCTCGTTTGGGTAACAAATACTTAGCAGATGAAGAGCCTTGGAAATTGGTAAAAACAGATGAGGAGCGTACTAAAACAATTATGTATGTTGCTTTACAAATTGCTGCTGCATTGTCTGTTTTATCAGAACCATTTTTACCATTTAGTGCCAACAAATTAAAAGGAATTTTAAAATTAGGATCTTCGAACGAGGTCATCGAGCGTAGTCGAGATGGAGTAGAGAAGCAATCTGATTTAATTTGGGATGATGTAGAAAATAAAGACGAATTAATTCCTTCTGGGCATATCATTGGAAAATCAGAATTGTTGTTTGCTAAAATTGAAGATGCTGAAATTCAAGCACAAATAGATAAATTAGAAGCAACAAAATTAGCCAATGCTGCCGAAGCTAAAGTAGTAGAGCCGCAAAAAGAAACCATAGGTTTTGAGGATTTTACCAAATTAGATATTAGAACAGGTACTATTATAGAAGCAGAAAAAATGCCAAAAGCTAAAAAATTATTGGTGTTAAAAGTAGATACAGGTATTGATGTAAGAACCATTGTTTCTGGAATTGCAGAAAGCTATAAGCCAGAAGATATTATAGGTCAAAAAGTTTCTGTTTTGGTAAATCTAGCACCACGTAAATTAAGAGGTGTAGAAAGTGAAGGAATGATTTTAATGACAGATACCAAAGATGGAAAATTATCTTTTATAGCACCGTCAGAAGACAATGTTGCCAATGGTGAGTTTGTAAGTTAGCAAACTTTGTTTTTGCTAAAAAACATAAAATAAATAAAAAGGTCTGTATAAATATACAGACCTTTTTTGTTTTATAGTTTAGTTAGTTTATCTCTAATAAATCAGAGAATTGATTGCGAATATAATAATATTATTTAATAAACACCAAAAAAATAACAAAGATTGACTTTTAGTTAAAAAATGAATGTTTTAAAATAAAAGGAATATTGAATTTAATCGTTTGTAGAAGTTATATTTGTTATTAAAATATGGATTGATAAACAATCCTTTAAGCTGTGAAAGTAATGCCAAAAACAATTTTACATTTCTTAAAAAAAGCTGTCCATTTTTTTAAATGGATGTTTTTAGGGCTGTTAGGGTTGTTTGTAATATTGGTTTTTTTTATCCGTAGCCCTTGGGGACAAAACCTGATTAAGAATAAAATTACTGAATTTGTTTCGGAAAAAATTGAAACCAATTTTAGCATAGAAAAAATATACTTAGGTTTTTCTGGGAATTTAATTATTGAAGAGCTTTACCTAGAAGATCAGCAAAAAGATACTTTATTATATAGTAAATCCTTAGAGGTTTCTGTAGCAATTTTGCCTATCATAACCCAAAATACAATTTATGTAAAATCTGTAGATTGGACGGATTTAAAGGCTAAGGTGTATCAGTCCGAAAAACAACATCAATACAATTTTGATTATATTATTAATGCTTTTGTAGATCCAAATGCAGAGGAAAAACCTGTGCAAGAAAGCGATTCTTCTCCATTAGAAATAAAAGTAGGAACAATAAATTTTGCTGATTTTGATTTACTTTTTAACGATGAGGTTTTAGGAGTAAATACTCATTTAAAGTTGGGGAATTTAGGATTGGCATTTGGCAATCAATTTAACATCAATACTTTTCATTTTCCTATAAAAAAATTGGAACTAGCTAATGTAGATTTTAATTATACTCAAAGTAAATCTTTTCCAGAAACCGAAGAAAGTCAAGAGGAATCTCCTTCTCCCTTTTTAGAAATTGAGCAATTAAGTTTAGAAAATATAAAGGTTTATTATCAAGATAAAATAGCCAATAATTTAGCAGATGTAAATCTTGGTTTGTTTTTTATTGATAATGCTTTGGTTGATTTAAGCTCTCAAAAAATAGAAGTTGAAGAAATTGGTTTAAACAATACTTTTGCAAATTTAACTTTGATAAGTGAGAAAAAATCAACAGTACAAGATACTACCCAAACAGCTGTAAACACAAAGTTTGAGTGGCCAAATTGGAATATAAATGTTGAGGAATTGGCATTTAAAAATAATAGTATTGCTTTAAAAACAGGGAAAAATATTACATCCAAAAACATATTTAATCCAGAAGATTTTAAAATTAGCGAAACCAATATTTTGTTGAATGATTTTAGCTTGTTTAAAAATCATTTGTCTTTAGATTTAAAAGAAATATCATTTAAAGAAAAATGCGGATTTAACTTAAAAGAATTAGCCTTAAAAGGAATGGTTACTCCTGAGCAAATAGCTATTTCTACATTAAAAATTGCTACTAATAATAGCGCTATTCAAACCTATGGAAAGGTTACCTATCACTCTATAAATGATTTTATCAATCAACCTAAAAACACCAAGTTTAATGTAGATATAAGTCGCATAAATTTAAACGTAAAGGATGCGTATTATTTTAATGAGGAATTAAAAGAAAATGAATATCTAAATAAATTTTCTAAACATCCAATAACTGGAAATATAAAGGCAAATGGTGCGTTGCAAAATATTGATATTGCAGATTTACATTTAAACTGGGGAGAAAAAACAACAGTAGATTTATCAGGAAAAATTAAAGAGGTTTTATCGGAAAATAACTTGAGTTTTGAACTTCCAAATATCCGTTTTAAAACGGATAGAAAATCGGTTTTATCACTCATTAATGAACAGGATTTCGGAATTAGTGTGCCTAATATAATTGATTTAAAATCAGATGTAAAAGGGAGTTTATCAGAAATAAAAACCAATACTTTTTTAAAGTTAGACAAAGGAAATATTTCTTTAAAAGGCGATTTTAAAAATAGTAAAAAATCACAAGTTAAGGGAACTTTAAAAGTGACTGATTTAAACTTAGGAAAACTAATAAATAATCCTAAAGTAGGGGTGCTAGGTTTTAACACAAATGTAAACGCCGACTGGGTTGATGTTCACAATTTAAATGCAGAGTTAAGCACCACGTTTTCTAATTTAATTTTTGATGATTATAATTATAATCCACTTGTTATAAACGGAAATGTAATAGATGGAAAAGGAAGTGTTACAACTACTTTTAAAGATGAAAATTTAGATTTTGATACTAAAACAAATATCAAATTAGACTCTTTAATAACCAATATTACCTCGGCAATTAATATTAATGGAGTGAATCTTCAATCTTTAAAATTAACAGAAGAAAATTTAAAAGCAAGATTAAATATTAAGGTAGATTATAAAACCCATGCCGATGGTTTTACAGCAAAAGCGCAAACGGAAAATGGTTTGTTGGTGTATCAAAACGAATCTTTTCCTATCAGTAATTTTTTAATCAACACCAATATTGCTACAGATTCTACCAACGTTAGTGTAGAGAGCGGATTGTTAAATTTAAATTTACAAGCAAACACCAATCCCGAAAAAATTTCTAGTGCTATTAACAAACACATCAGCGCTTATTTTTCTAAAAATAGATTAGATACTGTTGCTGGGAATACTTTTTTAAATGCGGAGTTATCTATCAGTCAAGATCCAATGTTAGATCAAGTATTTTTAAAAGGATTAAATGAATTTGAACCCATAACTTTTAAGTTATCGTTTAACGAATTAGAAAAAAAACTGATTTCATCATTCAATATTCCTTTTGTAGAATATCAAGGAAGCAGTATAAAAAACGGGCAGTTTTCTTTAAATAGTGGTACAAATAATTTTGATTTAGATTTTAAGGTAGATAACGTAAAATATAATCCTGTTAACATCCAAAATATAAATTTGCAAGGAAAAGTAGTTGATGGTAATGTTCTTTTAGATTTTTCTACTGCTGATGAAACAGAAAAAATCATCAATATTAAAACAGAAATTGCTGCAAATGATTCTTTGGTAAAATTCCATGTAAATCCAAAAGATTTAATTTTAAACAGAAAGCCTTGGGCAATACCAGAAAATAATGCCATTTTATTTAATGGCAACATCACCTCAAAAGATTTTGAGTTGTCTAGAAACAATCAGGTTTTAAGTTTTAATGCACAGGTAAAAGAAGAAAACAACAATAATTTAGCTATTGATTTTAATAATTTTGATTTACTCAATTTAATTGCTTTTTTAAATCCTACAGAAAATATTGCTAGCGGAGTTGTGGGAGGAAATATAGAGGTAAATCATTTTAATAAAGAACAAAATTTAGTTTCTAATTTAAAAATAGAAGAGTTAAATGTTTTTCAGAATCTTCTAGGAACGTTGCAATTAAATGCAAAAACAATTAACAATCAAAATTACGATGTAGGCCTTTCTTTACAAGAAAAAAATAATATCGATTTAATGGTACAAGGGAGCTACAATGCAGCAGAAACCACATCACCATTAAACTTAAAAGTAAATTTAAATAAGCTAGGTTTAAGCAAAATTGAAGCTTTTGGTAAAGAATATATTTCTAATGCCTCTGGAAGTATTTCTGCAAATTTTAATATGAGTGGTAAGCTTGATGAACCTATTTATAACGGAAGTTTAAACTTTAATAAGGCAAAATTAAAAGTAAATAGTTTTAATACAGATTTTACTTTTCCCGAAGAATCTATCAAAATAGACAACTCTAGCGTATTGCTAAACAAGTTTACCATTTTAGACAAAGATGAAAATGCTTTTGTGTTAGATGGAGAAGTTTTAACGAGTGATTTTTCTAATCCTAAATTTAATTTATCGCTAAACTCACAAAACTTACAAGTTTTAAATTCTACTATAGAAGATAATGACTTGTACTATGGTAAATTATTTTTAGATGCCGATGTAAAAATTGGAGGTGATTTAAATATTCCTAAAGTAATGGGAACATTAAAAATTGATGAAAATTCAGATTTTACCTATGTAATTCCAGAATCAGAAATTGAAGCAGTAGAGAGAGAAGGTGTGGTTGTGTTTGTAAACAAAAAACAAAGTAATGATATTTTAACCGCTACCGGAAACTCAAACACATCAACAGGAATTGTAACTGGTTTAGATATTAAAACCATTTTAAAGGTTGATGAATCGGCGGTTTTAAACGTAATTATTGATAAAAAAACAGGGGATAATTTAAGAGTTTCTGGAGCAGCCGATTTAAATTTTGGAATGACTCCCAATGGTAGAACTACCTTATCTGGTAAATACGAGGTAAATAGCGGACACTACGAAGCTAGTTTGTACAATTTGGTTACTCGTAAATTTGATATTGCTAAAGGGAGCAGCATTCTTTGGCAAGGAGATCCATTAGAAGCTA
Source organism: Wenyingzhuangia fucanilytica (assembly GCF_001697185.1). Lineage (GTDB taxonomy): Bacteria > Bacteroidota > Bacteroidia > Flavobacteriales > Flavobacteriaceae > Wenyingzhuangia > Wenyingzhuangia fucanilytica. The sequence continues at coordinate 3,315,340 of NZ_CP014224.1, forward strand.
AAATGGATATTAGAGCCATTTACAAGGTAAAATCATCGGCAAGTGGATTAATGTCATCAGTAACTTCTGGTATGGATTCTGACGCTTTAAACAAGTACAGAAAAAAAATGCCTTTTTTGGTGTATTTAAATTTAAAAGGAGAATTGTTAAAGCCCGAAATCAGTTTTAATTTAGATGTTCCAGAAGAGTCTAGAGGAGAGTTGGGCGGACAAGTTTATACCCAAGTACAACAACTAAATAACAGAGAAGAAGATTTAAACAAACAAGTGTTTTCTTTGTTGGTATTAAATCAATTTTTTCCATCAAATATAAGTGATGGAAGTAATGGAGGATCTCTTTCTATTGCTAGAGATAATGTAAACAAAGCGTTGTCTAATCAATTAAATAATTATTCCAACAAGTTGGTGGGTAAAACAGGGGTAGAGCTAGGTTTTGAATTAGACAGTTATACGGATTATACCGATAAAGGTGAGCAAAACAATACACAATTAAATGTTAGCGCTCAAAAGCGTTTGTTTAATGATAGGTTAACAGTACAGGTAGGAAGCGGTTTTGAAATAGAAAATACCTCAAAGGAACAAAATGAAAAAACACCTATTATTGGAAATGTTAATATTGAATATGCTTTAACAGAAAACAGAAGATATAGGTTAAAAGGTTTCCGTAAAAACGAATATCAAAGTGTTATAGATGGTCAGGTAATTGTTACTGGAATAGCTTTTTTATTCAACAAAGAGTTTAATAAATTTAGAGAGCTTTGGCTTAAAGAAAACTCCGAAAAATCTACCAAATAATGAAGCAAATCAATTTTTTTAGCGTTTGTTCGGTTTTTATAATGGTCATCATTATAAGCTCTTGTAGTGTAAAACGTTTTTTACCCGATGACGAAAAATTATATAGTGGAGCTAGTGTTAAAATTGTGAATACAAACAAGGTAAAAAACATTTCTAGCTTAGAAGACGAGCTGCAAGAATTGTTAAGACCAAAACCTAATAGTAAATTTTTAGGATCTAGAGTTGGTTTGTATTACCACTATAGAACTGCGCAAGGAAAAAAAGGGGCGATTACTAAGTATATGAATAAAAAGTATGGAGAAAAACCTATTTATTATTCAAATGTATCGCAAAATAAAGTCATCAACTTAATTAAAAATAGATTAGACAATAGAGGTTTTTTTAACAGTAAAGTTACGGCTTCGGTAAAAGAAAAAAAGCATACCAAAAGCATAGTATATACTGTAGATTTAACCGAGCCTTATGTGCTAGAAACTTATCAGTTAGAAAACGATACTTTACCTATTTACAAAGAAATTAAAGAAGTTTTAAAAACTACTTTATTAAAAAAAGGAACCAGATATAGTTTGGAATCTTTTAAGCAAGAAAGAATTAAAATTGATGAAAAACTAAAAGGAAAAGGATATTATAATTTTAATCAAGATTTTATCATTTTTGAAGCAGATACCAATCAATATAAAAACAAAAAATTTGATTTGTATTTAAGAATAAAAAAGGGCATACCTAAAAAGGCATTAATTCCTTATAATATCAATAAAATTAAGGTATATCCTAATTATGCTTTGTCTCAAAAAAACAAGGAAATAGACAGCACTCAATATAAAGGAGTTTACTTTATTCAAGACACCGTTTTTTTTAAACCCAAAAGACTTCGTAATTATTTATTGCTAAATCAAGACGATTATTACAATCCAAATAATTCAAAAATCACTAGTAAAAGATTATCATCAATAGGTACTTATAAGTATGTAAATATTCAGTTTGATGAAAAATTAGATAGCATTCAAAATGATAGTGTTGGTAGTTTAGAAGCTAATATTTACCTATCTCCGCTAAACAAAAGGTCTTTGGGAATTGAGCTACAAGCGGTAACAAAATCTAACAACTTTGCTGGGCCAGGTTTGTCGGTTAATTATAGAAATAGAAATTTATTTAGTGGAGGAGAGTTGTTAAGTGTTACGGGTACAGTTGCTTATGAAACCCAAATTGGGAACAATACTCAAAATTTAAATGGATTAAAGGTTGATTTAGGAGCAAGTTTAACTTTTCCACGATTAATTTTTCCATGGGATTTAACAGGTCGATTTAAATATGGAGTACCTAAAACTAAAATTTCTTTTGATTCGGAATATTTAAGCAGATCTAATTTATACGGTTTAATTTCGTTTACCAATAGCTTTGGTTATCATTGGGATGCCAATAAATATTTAAGTCATCAAATAAATCCTATCAACATTAATTATGTAAGACTGTTTAACACAACTTCTGATTTTGATGCTATTTTGGCCAATAATCCTTTTTTACAAAGCAGTTTCGATCAACAATTTATAGCCGGATTTACTTATAATTTAACCTATAGTGAATTGGGTAGAAGTGCTAAAAAAAATCAAATATTTATTGCTTCTAATGTTGATGTTGCCGGAAATGCATTGAGTTTATTAAGCAATAGCTCTCCCGGAAACAAAAAAACATTTTTAGGTTTAGAATATGCACAATATGCTAAGGTAGATTTAGATTTTAGATATTATTTAGGTTTAGGAAAAGAACAAACTTTAATTAGTAGGTTATATGGAGGATTGGGAATTCCCTTTGGAAACTCAACAGTTTTACCTTTTACCAAACAATTTTTTGCAGGTGGACCTTATAGTATTAGAGGTTTTGCTTCAAGATCTATTGGGCCCGGAACGTATAATAACAGTACAACCAACAGTACTTATTTTGATAGTTCTGGAGATATTCGTTTAGAAGCCAATTTAGAATATCGTTTTCCTATTTACTCTTTAATCAAAGGTGCTTTTTTTGCCGATGCTGGAAATGTTTGGTTGTATAACAATAGTAGTTCTTTAAGTGGCGGTCAGTTTTCTTCTAACTTTATAAATGAATTGGCGGTAAGTGCAGGAGCAGGAATAAGGGTAGATATACAAAGTTTTGTTATTAGGTTTGATGTTGCCACCCCTTTAAAACAACCAACCTCAACTTCTATAAGCACAATTAAGTTGAACAACACTATTTTAAATTTTGCGATTGGGTATCCTTTCTAAAAGTAAAAAGAGCGTTACCATATAAACATGATAACGCTCTTTATAGTTTAGCTAGTTTTAGTTTTTATCTCATTTCCAAAGCAGCTTTTAATACATCTTTTCTACTAATTTGACCAATAATTTTATTTCCTTCAGTAACCGGAAAACGGTTTCTTCTAGAGGTGCAAAACATGTGTGCAGCATCAAATATATTGGTGTCTCCTTTAATAGATTCTACAATAGTTTCCATATACTCTTCAACCGTTTGGTCGTGTAAAGGAATGTTGTAATATCTACTATTGGCAATTTTTTTCATACAATCTCCTTCAGAAATCATTCCTAATATTGCATCATCCTCATCTAAAACACAGGCTCCGGCAATATTATTGGTTACTAAAATTTGCATTGCTTCTCCAATACTTAATTTTGGAGTAAAGGTTATCAACCTATTTCTAGGTACCATATAATCCGAAACCAATATTTTGTCTGGAAGTATTCCTGTCTTTGTATCGGGTGATTTAAAGTTTTTGATAGCCATATTCTAATAATTTTAGTTGAATACCTAATATAGTATTTATTTTTAATGAAAGCAATAGTTTTTACGATACCACTTATTTTAAATAGGAACTTCGGTACAATTTTTAATTTCTCCCATTACAAAAGTACTTTGAGTACTTCCTATATTTTTTACCTTTCCTAAGTGATTTAATACAAAATCTTGATATCCTTCCATATCATTTACCATTACTTTTAAAAGAAAATCATAATCTCCAGAAATGTTATAACATTCTGTTACTTGTTTTAAAGAAGTAATGTCTTTTACAAACTGATGACCAATATCCATGGTGTGTTCTTTCAGTTTTATATTGCAAAAAACAATTAGTTTTTTACCCAAAAGAGTTCTATCTAATAAAGCAACATGTTTGGTAATATATCCGTTTTTTTCAAGTTTTTTTATTCTCTCGTGAACAGGAGTGTTAGACAGGTTGGTTATGTTAGCTAGCTCTTTAATGGTAATTCTAGCGTTTTTTTGTAACTGTTTTAACAGTATCAAATCTGTTTGATCTGGTATATACATAGTAATTTTTTCTTTTTATAGCTTTTTCAAAAACTAATATAGAGTTTTTTTCTCTATAATTTCATTTAAAAGGTTTTTTATCTGTATTTAAGGGTTAATTTTAGTTAAATACTTATGTGTTATAGTTTTGTAGTAGAATTTAAATCTTAAAAACTATGAAAAGTCATGTATTAGGATATCCTAGAGTTGGAGCTAAAAGAGAATTAAAAAAAGCGATAGAAAACTATTGGGGTAAAAACAGTAATCAAGAAGCTTTAGAGCTTATTGCAGCTGAAATTAGAAAACAAAATTGGAAAAAACAACAAAACGCTGGCATTGATTTTATTCCAGTAAACGATTTTTCTTTTTACGATCAAGTATTAGATACTACCTTGTTGGTGGGGGCAGTACCAGAGCGTTATCAAGCGTTATTAAACAACCAAAACTTGTCAGAACTGGATGTTTATTTTGCTATGGCAAGAGGACTGCAAACAGAAGACTATGATATAACGGCTATGGAGATGACAAAATGGTTTGATACCAATTATCATTACATAGTTCCTGAGTTTGTAAAGAACCAAACATTTAAAAATTTATCAAAAAAAGTAATTAATGAATATAAAGAAGCTGTTGCCTTAGGAATTAATGCAAAGCCAGTATTGATTAGTCCTGCCTCTTATTTATTACTAGGAAAAGAGAAAGAAGCTGGTTTTGATAAGTTAGACTTGTTAGATGGGTTGTTAGAGGTTTATAAGCAAGTTATTGCTGAATTAGAAAATTTAGGGGCAACGTATATCCAAATAGATGAACCTTTTTTAGCTTTAAATTTAAAAGATAAGGAACAATTTACCATTCAGAAAACACATCAGTTTTTAAACAAGGAATTCCCGAATTTAAAGTTTATTACTGCTACTTATTTTGATGATGTTTTAGATAATTTAGAATTAATTAATCAATTGCCAGGAGCAGTATTACATATTGATTTAACTAGAGGTGATGAAACACAATTGTTAAAAATATTACAATCAGAATTTAAAAATCAATCAAAAGTATTGTCTTTAGGTTTGGTTGATGGTCGTAATATTTGGAAGAATGATTTTACCAAATCTATAGCACAAATCAATAAAGCCAAAGAAGTTTTAGGAACTGATAGGGTTTGGGTAGCAAGTTCTAGCTCATTATTACATGTACCAGTAGATTTAGAAAGCGAAGAAAAATTAGATGATGAACTAAAATCTTGGTTAAGTTTTGCTGCTCAAAAATTAGATGAAGTTGTGTTGTTAAAAACATTAAGCACACATCCTACTCATGCAGATTTATTGGCTTTTGAAAATAATAAAAAGGATATTCAGGAGAGAAGAGCCTCTGGTAGGATTCATAAATTTCATGTTAAAAATCGCGAGAGTTTTATAGAGGATAAAGATTTACATAGAAATAGTGCTTTTGCAACTAGAAAAATAATTCAAACAAAAGCTTTACAACTGCCTTTATATCCAACCACTACAATTGGATCTTTTCCTCAAACACCAGAGGTAAGAAGTTGGAGAGCCAAACATAAAAAAGGGTTGATAAGTAACCAGGAGTACAATACTTTATTGGAACAAGAAACCAAAGAATCTATTGAGTTTCAAGAGCAAGTAGGACTAGATGTATTGGTTCATGGAGAATTTGAGAGAAATGATATGGTTGAGTATTTTGGTGAGCAATTAGAAGGTTTTGCTTTTACCCAATTTGGATGGGTTCAGAGTTATGGAACTCGCTGCGTAAAACCACCAATTATTTTTGGGGATGTAGAGCGCTTAAATCCAATGACTTTAGAATGGACGGTTTTTGCACAATCTTTAACCAATAAGTATGTAAAAGGAATGTTAACGGGGCCAGTTACCATTTTACAATGGTCTTTTGTGAGAGATGATCAACCTAGAAAAACAACCTGTAATCAAATTGCTCTAGCTATTAGAGATGAGGTTGTAGATTTAGAAAAAGCAGGAATAAAAATTATTCAGATTGATGAGCCTGCTATTAGAGAAGGATTGCCGTTAAAACAAGCACAGTGGAATGATTATTTAACATGGGCAGTAAATGCTTTTAAGTTATCTGCTAGTGGTGTAAATGATGAAACTCAAATTCACACTCATATGTGTTATTCGGAGTTTAATGACATTATCAAAGCAATTGCAGATATGGATGCAGATGTTATTACTATTGAATGTTCTCGTTCTCAAATGGAATTGTTAGATGTTTTTGCAGAGTTTAACTATCCTAATGAAATAGGGCCAGGAGTGTATGATATCCATTCGCCAAGAGTGCCATCAACCCAAGAAGTGGTTGATTTAATTGAAAAGGCAGAAAAATACATCCCAAAAGAAAACATTTGGATCAATCCTGATTGTGGGCTAAAAACTAGAAAATGGCCTGAAACCAAAAAAGCTTTAGAGGTTATGGTAAATGCCACTCAGCAAATAAGAGAAAAAGTTGAAGTTAGTTGTTAAGTTTAAAAATCCCGTATATCGTTTTTGTATACGGGATTTTAATTTTTTTATTTACTCCAAGCAAAGTTTTTAAAAGCATCATCTACAGGAGTTTCTGCAATACTATTTGTGTAGTTGCTAATTACTTTTTGAGATAATCCTAAAATAATTTCTAGCAAATGTCTTTGAGTGTATCCAGCAGCGTAAAAAGTTTCTATTTCTTCTTTAGAAATATTTCCTCTGTCTTTGGTAATAGACAGAGTTGTTTTGTGTAATGTTTGTAGTTTTTCTGTAGGTAAAGAAGTTTTGTTTCTTAAGGCTTCTGTAATAGCATCATCAACCTTCATTGCTTTTGCAATTCCTGTATGTGCGGGAACGCAGTAATGACATCCGTGCTCTACATTAATGGTTTGCCAAACTACGGTTAATTCATCTTTATTAAAAGATGAATTTGTAAACAATCCGTGTAATGTTTGGTATGCTTCTAATAAACCAGGAGCTCCAGCCAATACTCCGTGTAAATTTGGTAAAAAACCATTGTTTTTTTGTGATGCTTCTAACAAAGCTTTACTTCCTTCGGGTGCAGATTCAATAGTGTGAATTGTTAATGTTTCTTTTTGGTTTGTTGTACTCATATTTTAAGTTTTTTAAATATTATTTATTTCTAAACGTTCGGTTAGAAATTGGTTAAAAAAAAATGTTAAAGACTTTTGAATGTATTTTCTATATAGTTTTTTAATTGTGATGGGTTAAAAACTCTGGTTGCAGAGGCTAAGCCAAACATTGCTATTATTAAAAAATCTCCTTGTTCTTTAACTGTAATTTCATCTTTGGTCGCATCCTTTTTTAAAACTTTCATAAAATGCTCTTTTATTTCATTTGTAAAGTTTTCTAGGACTTTTTTTATTTGCTCATCCGCCTTTTCTGTTAGTTCATTTGCAGTATTAGTTACCAAGCAACCTTTTCCAAACTCAATCTCTTTGGTAAATTCTACAAAATCATAAAAATAATCTTTAATAGCATTTACTCCTTTTGTAGATGATTCTAGCTTTAAAATAAGCTTGTTTAATTTTTTCTTGTAACATTTAATACTCTCTAGCAAGACTCCATTTTTGTTCCCAAAACTAGCGTATATAGAAAATTTATTAATGCCCATTTCTTTTTCAAGCATTTGCATAGAAGTAGTTTCGTAACCATTCTTCCAGAATAAGTTCATTGCTTTTTCAATAACTTCTTCTTCTATGTATTCCTTTTTTCTTGCCATTATTATCTTAATACAGCACAAAACTAACCAAATGGTTAGAAACAAAAAAACTATTTTATGTTTTTGATATGAGTAAGTAATTTTTACATAAAAAAAGCTGTTACAGAATTTTTGTAACAGCTTAAGAAGTTTCTAACAATATGATGTTTTAAGCATTCATTATACTTTCAATTTCCTCAATTTCAATAGGTATATTTTTCATCAAATTAATAGGTTCAGCATTTTTTTGAAGCACCAAATCATCTTCTAATCTAATTCCTAAATTTTCTTTTGGAATATAAATTCCAGGCTCTACGGTTAATACCATATTGGCTTTCATTTCATTTTCATAATCACCAAAATCGTGAGTGTCTAGCCCTAAATGATGTGATGTACCATGCATAAAATACTTTCTGTAGGCAGGTTTTTCTTTGGTTTCATTTTGAATGTCTGCTTTGTCTAATAATTTTAAAGAAAGTAATTCAGAGGTCATTAATTTTCCAATTTCTTCGTTATATTCCTTCCAAAGGGTACCTTCTCTAAGCATTTTAGTAGCCTCGTTTTTTACGTTTAATACAGATTGATATACAGCTTTTTGCCTATCTGTATATTTTCCGTTTACAGGAATGGTTCTGGTTAAATCACTAGAATAATTGGCATATTCTGCAGCAGTATCCATCAAGATTAAATCACCATCTTTACACTGTTTGTTGTTTTCTATATAATGTAATACACAGGCAGAATATCCTGAGGCAATAATAGGAGTGTAGGCAAATCCTTTTGATTTGTTACGAATAAATTCATAAATCAATTCAGATTCAATCTCATATTCCCATACATTAGGTTTTACAAAGTTTAAAACCCTGTTAAATCCTTTTTTGGTAATGTTACAAGCATGTTGGATTAAATCAATCTCTATTTGAGATTTAATTCCTCTTTGTAGAAAAAGAATATCCGATGCTTTTAAATAGTTGTGATTTGGATAGTTTTCTTTTAATTTTTTTACAAAACGATCTTCACGAGTCTCCATTTCTAAGTTAGCTCGTTTGTGAGGATTTTGATTTATATAAATATTTTTGGCTTCAGGAATTAAATCTTTTAAAATAGTTTCCATTTCAGACAACCAATAAATGGTTTGGATTCCAGAAGTTTGAGTGGCAGTTTTTTTGTTTAATTTTTCTCCCTCCCAAATAGCGATTAACTCACTGGTTTCTTTGGTGAATAAAATTTCTCTATGATTTGGATTTTTAGCATCTGGAAACAAAACCAACACCGCTTCTTCTTGATCTACACCACTTAAATAAAAAATATCTCTGTGCTGATGAAAAGGTAAAGTGCTATCAGCACCAGTTAAATAAATATCATTAGCATTAAAAAATGCAATGGAACTAGCTTCCATTTGTTGGGTAAAACATTTTCTGTTTTCTATAAATAACAGTGGGTTTATTGGGTCGTACTTCATAAACATAAAGTTACATAAACCCCATAAAAAAACCTCTTCGGTTTAGAAGAGGTTTTGTGATTAATAATGCTAAAAATTATTTAGATACAGTGGTTGTACTTTGACCATAGATACCTATTGTAATAATACTTAATAATTGATCAACAAATGTGAATTCTGTTTTAGCTTCAAAGTTATCAGAACCATTAGCCATTTTTTGTGGCTCAGTAGTTTTTAATGGAGATAATCCCCAAAATAAATATTTGTTTTTTCCTTTAACTTCTTGACCAGTTTGAGGTCCTTCTCCAAAAGTATGTATAGTAGAGTAACAAGATGTTAATAATAAAGAACTTCCTAATAATATTGTGTATAATGCTTTTTTCATGAGTTTTGATATTATTTTGTTACAGTTGTAGTAGTTGGTGTGTATACTCCATAAGTAATAGTACGAAGTAAATAATCTACAAAAGTAAATCTAGTTTTTACAGTATAATCTTTAGCTCCTTTTGCCATTTCTTCTGGTTGAGCTGTACTTATTGGCGCTAACCCCTCAATTAAAAAATGGTTCATTTTAGTTTTTTTGATATTAGTTTGAGCTCCTTTTCCAATTGTGTACTCATGTACGTAACAAGATGTTAAAGCAAAGCTAAGAACTGTAATTGCTATAATTTTTTTCATTAGTTTAAATTTATTAATACTACTGCAAACATAGTAAAAAGTAATGCTTTGTTTACTTGAGTTATCACACAGTTTTATTATATATTCTTTAATGTTTCCAAGGCTTTCTTTACGCTATCAATCCTAATAAAAGTAATGAGTAAACGCAAACCATTTTTGGTTTCTTTTTCTTTCATTACACACATTTTAGAATTGTTTTGCACGTATTTTAAAACGTTTGTAAACGACTGGGTATTATAAAAACCACTTTGTTGATCGGAAACAAAATATCCAATCATTCTTTTTTGTTTTAAGACTATTTTTTCCAATCCTAATTTTTTAGCCAACCACTTAATTCTAACAGAGTCTAATAAATCAATCACTTGGGTTGGAAGTTCTCCAAACCTATCTATTAGTTGTTGTTCAAATTCTTGTAATTCTTCTTCGTTGGTTAATTCTCCTAATTTTTTATACAGGTTTAATCTTTCTGCAATAACGTTGATATAATCATCAGGGAATAAAATTTCAAAATCGGTATCTATTTGTATGTCGGATACATAATCTTTGTTTTCAGCATCTTCTTCATCATATAAATCTTTGAACTCTTTTTCTTTTAATTCCTTAACGGCTTCTTCTAATATTTTTTGATAAGTATCAAAACCAATATCTGTAATAAATCCGCTTTGTTCTCCTCCTAATAAATCTCCAGCTCCACGAATTTCTAAATCTTTCATGGCAATGTTAATTCCGCTACCTAACTCGCTAAACATTTCTAAAGCTTGAATACGTTTACGAGCTTCTTCGGTCATCATATGGTAAGGTGGACAAATAAAATAACAGAAAGCTTTTTTGTTAGAACGCCCCACACGACCACGCATTTGATGTAAATCTGACAAACCAAAATTATTAGCATGATTGATAAAAATAGTATTGGCATTAGGCACATCTAAACCAGATTCTATAATGGTGGTGGCCACTAAAATATCGTAGCTTCCTTCCATAAAATTAACCATCACTTCTTCTAACTTTCTACCTTCTAGCTGACCATGCCCCACTCCAATTCTAGCATCAGGAACCAAACGTTGTAACATTCCGGCAACTTCTTTAATGTTGTCTACTCGGTTGTGTATAAAGAAAATTTGACCACCACGAGAAATTTCGTACATCACAGCATCTCTAATAGCTTCTTCGCTAAAACCAATCACATTACTTTCTATAGGATGACGGTTGGGTGGAGGAGTTGCAATTACCGATAAATCTCTTGCAGCCATCAAGCTAAACTGCAAGGTACGTGGTATTGGAGTTGCGGTTAATGTTAAAGTATCTACATTTTCTTTAATGGTTTTTAACTTGTCTTTGGCAGCTACTCCAAACTTTTGTTCCTCATCAATAATTAGCAACCCTAAGTCTTTGTATTTTATTTTATCAGAAACCAATTGATGGGTTCCAATAACAATATCTAATCTTCCTTCGGCCAAATCTTCCATCACTATTTTCTTTTGCTTAGCCGTTTTAAAACGGTTTAAATAGTTGATGTTTACCGGAAAATCTTCTAATCTTTTTTTGAAAGATTTAAAATGTTGAAAAGCCAAAATAGTGGTAGGAACCAAAACAGCTACTTGCTTTCCGTTGTCTACCGCTTTAAATGCAGCACGAATAGCAACTTCTGTTTTTCCAAAACCAACATCTCCACAAACCAATCTATCCATAGGTTTGTCACTTTCCATATCAGATTTTACATCTTGAGTAGCCGTAAATTGATCTGGTGTATCTTCATACATAAAACTAGCTTCTAACTCATGTTGTAAATAACTGTCTGGATCAAAAGCAAATCCTTTTTGATTTTTTCGTTTTGCATACAATTGAATCAAATCAAAAGCAATTTGTTTTACTTTGGCTTTGGCGGTTTGTTTGGCTTTTTTCCACGCAGGAGATCCTAATTTGTGAACTTTAGGAACTTTACCATCTTTTCCGTTGAATTTAGATATTTTATGTAAAGAATGTATGCTGATATAAAGTACATCGGCATCGCCATAAATTAATTTGATAGCTTCTTGCTTTTTACCGTTGACATCTATTTTTTGTAACCCTCCAAATTTTCCAATTCCATGGTCTATGTGAGTTACAAAATCTCCAATTTCTAAATTGTTAATTTCTTGTAGGGTAACGGCTTGTTTTTTGGCAAAACCATTTTTAAGCTGAAACTTATTATAACGTTCAAAAATTTGATGATCGGTATAACAAACTATTTTATGTTCGTGATCTACAAATCCTTCGTGAATTTGAAAAACTACTGTTTGGTATACTATTTCTTCTTCACTTTCATCAAAAATATCATGAAAACGTTTTGCTTGTTTTTCGTTAGAACAGAACAAATAATTTTGATATCCTTTTGCAGTGTTTTGTTGTAGGTTTTCTATTAACAAATCAAAATGTTTGTTAAAAGAAGGTTGAGGTTCTGTATTTCCGTTAATATTATCAGTGTTAGCACTATTGTTAATGGCAACTCTGCTATATCCTTTTAATTGCTCTTTGATTTGAATTCCATCTAAAAATAAATCACTAGGAAAGGTATGATTTAACGTTTCGGATAGGGTTTCAAAACGTGCTGTAGCCTTTTCAAATAAGGTGTTTAAATCGTATTGAAGAATGTCAATACTTTTGGTAAAAACAACACTATTATTGGGAATAAACTTTAAAAAAGATTCTCTTTTTTCGGAAAACTGCTTGTTTTCCACATTGGGCATGATTTGAATTTTGTTGGGTTTTCCGGTAGAAAGTTGTGTTTCTACATCAAAAGTTCTAATGCTGTCTACTTCATCACCAAAAAATTCTAATCTGTAAGGCTCATCATTAGCAAAAGAAAATACATCAACAATTCCTCCACGAACTGCAAATTCTCCAGGTTCTGTTACAAAATCAACTCTGTTAAATTTATACTCAAATAAAACTTCGTTAATAAAATCTAGGCTAAATTCATCACCAGTAGTAATTTTTAACGTGTTGCTGTTTAGGTCTTTTTTGGTAACTACTTTTTCAAACAAAGCGTTTGGATAAGTAACAATAATGGCAGGTTTTTTTCTTGAATTCAATCGATTTAAAACCTCTGCACGCATCAATACATTGGCATTGTCTACATCTTCAATTTCATAAGGTCTTCGGTAAGAACCAGGATAAAAAAGTACATCTTTATCGTTTAAAATTCTTTCTAAATCGTTTAAATGATAAGCCGCTTGCTCTTTATCATCAAAAATGACTAAAAAAGTTTTATCTGTTTGTTTAAAGGTTTCTGCTATGATAAATGACAAGGAAGCTCCGTTAAATTTACTTAAAACAGCATGTGTTTTTTCTTGAGAAACCTGTGCTATCAGTTGTTTGGTAGCACTTGCATTTTGATACTTTTCTAGAAGAGATTGAATTTTCAAGACCTAAATATTTTCTTACAAATGTAGCGTTATCCGTTGTTTTATAAAACCGAAAGTTTAAAGGCTATTTTACTAGTTAAATAAACAGCTGTTTTAAATTGTTCTCTAGTCATCAACTCCTTATTTTTGTATTATGAGCACATTTATTACTTACAAAAACACTCCAATTCATTATACTCAATCGGGTAAGGGAACAGCTGTAGTGTTGTTGCATGGTTTTTTAGAAAATAGTACCATGTGGCAAAGTTTAGAAAAAGTATTAAACCCTAAATTTAGGGTTGTTTGTATAGATTTGTTAGGGCATGGACAAACCGAAAGTTTGGGTTATGTACACACCATGACAGAAATGGCCGAAGCCGTAAAAGCGGTGTTAGATCATTTAAACATCCGAAGATCTTTTTTTGTAGGACATTCCATGGGAGGGTATGTAGCTTTGGCTTTTGCAGATGTACATCCAGACAATGTAAAAGGTCTAATTTTACTAAATTCTACAGCTAGACCAGATTCAGAAGAAAAAAAGATTGGTCGTGATAGAGCGATAGCGGTGGTAAAAGAAAATCACAAATCTTTTATCAGAACTTCAATTCCTATGTTATTCCGTTCTAAGTGTAGAAAAATTTATGCTGATGACATTTCTAAGGTTAAAAAGGAGGCTTTAAAAACTTCTAGACAAGGTATTATTGCTGCTTTAGAGGGAATGAAAATAAGATTAGATAGAGAGGTTTTATTGCATTTTGGGCCTTATCCATCTTTAATGATTTTAGGAAAAAAAGATCCTGTTTTAAAATATGACGATTTAATTGAGCAAACCAAAGATGCCAATACCGAAGTGGTAGAACTTGAAAATGGACATATGAGTTTGATTGAAGATAAAGAAGGTGCAGAACAGGCTATTTTAGAATTTGTTAAAAAACATTAAGAATGAATCACATTGCAATCTTTAATAAATCGGCAGACAAAACAGCTTATATAAATCACTTGTTAAAGGGTGGTGAGCAAAATTTGTTTATTGAATTCAATGGAAAAAAGGGAGCTTTATTTAGTACTTCGGTATTAGAGAAGTATATTCTAGAAGAAGTCAATCACGATGATTTTACTTTAACAAAACATTGTATTGATGGTAATGGAAAAGTTAGGAGTTTAACTTCTTTTTCTAGCGGACAACAAAAAAAGTTGTTGTTAGATTATTTGGTAAATTCTTCTCAAAAAGAAAAAATTGATTTTTTGATTTTAGATAAGCCATATGATTGTTTAGATATTGAAAAACAAGCTGACTTGGCTAAAGAATTAACGGAAATTGCTAAAGAAATAACTTTAGTTCAGATTTTTAAAATTAGAGATGAGGTATTGCCTTTTATCCATCAAATTTATTTGTTAAATCAAGATGCCGTGGAGTTTGTAGGAAAGCCTAATGAGTACGATTCTTATTTCCATCAACAATTAAAACCTTATCAATTCGTAGGGAGTTTACCAGAAAATTTAAACAAAATAGAGGTAGAAAACCCTTTGGTAAAATTTACCGATGTCAATATCTTTTACGAAGAAACCAGGCAAATTGTAAACAATATTAATTGGACTATTAACAAAGGAGAGTTTTGGCACTTAAAAGGGCCTAACGGCGCAGGAAAAACCAGTTTGTTAACCATGATTACGGGTGATAATGCCAAGGCTTTTGGAGAAGATATTATGCTCTTTGGACGTAAAAAAGGAAGTGGAGAAACGGTTTGGGAGCTCAAAAAAAAGATAGGATACTTTTCACCAAGTTTAACTCAGTTTTTTGGAAAGTTGTTTACGGTGCAGCACATGGTATTGTCAGGTTTTTATGATTCTATTGGTCTCTATGAAAACCCAACAGGTCAGCAAATTTACGAAGCTGATAAGTGGTTAGACCTAGTAGGACTAAAAGATAAAAAACAAACTTATTTTGTGCGTTTGTCTAAAGAAATGCAACGAATTGTGTTAATTATTCGTGCCATGGTAAAACATCCTCCTTTACTTATTCTAGACGAGCCGACTAATGAATTAGACGATTATTCAACCTCTGTGTTAACGGCATTTATCAATAAAATTCATCAAGAAACAGATATTTCTATTATTTACGTATCTCACAGAATGTTACAAGGGTTACATCCCGATAAAATTTACCAATTAACTCCTACAAAAAACGGATCTGTAGGTTCGGTAGAAAAGGCATAAATAATATACTTAACTTCTAAGTTAGCTGCCTTTTTCTGTGTTATTGCAAAAAAAGTATTGATTTTGGACTTAAAACTTGATTTTTAACAAGCTTTACTGCCTTAAATTTGTAATGATATTAAAAGGTTAATTATGTCTCAAAAAAATTCAGTGTTAAGAATACACTCAAAAGACAATGTAATTGTTGCGTTAACAGATCTTTCTAAAGGAGATGTTATTAATTATGAGGGAGATACTTATGTGTTAACCACTGATGTACCAGCAAAACATAAATTTGCATCTGTAGATTTAAACGAAGGAGATTTGGTTTATATGTACGGAGTATTAGTAGGTATGGCAACACAACCAGTTGTGAAAGGAGAAATTCTTCATACTCATAACCTTGTTCATAGAGCAGAGGAATATGGAGTAGAAGATGGTGAAAAAGAAGAGTGGAAAGCTCCAGATTTTTCTAGATTCGAAGGAAAAACATTCCAAGGATATCACAGAGCCGATGGAAAAGTGGGAACACAAAATAATTGGTTGGTTATTCCTTTGGTTTTTTGTGAAAACAGAAACGTTACTGTTATAGAAAATACTATTGTAGAGCAGTTAGGTTTTGGACAAAAAAAAGAAACAGGTTTTTCTGTAGATAAATTGGTAAACATATACCAAGAAGGAGCTTCGGAAGAAGATCTTTTAAATACAAGTATTCAAATTGATAAAAAAGAAGCTAAAAAGAATAAGTTGTTCCCTAATGTGGATGGAATTCAATTCCTAAGACATGATGGTGGTTGTGGAGGTTCAACTCCAGATTCTGTGGCTTTATGTCATTTATTAGCAGGATATGTTAACAATCCTAACGTTGCTGGTGCTACAGTATTAAGTTTAGGATGTCAACATGCTCAAGCTAAAATTATGCAAGACGCTTTAGAAAGTTTTGCTAAAGATCACAAAAAACCTTTATACGTTTTAACTCAGCAAGAAAGTACTTCTGAAAGAGATTTTGTAGAAGAAGCTATTAAAAAAACCTTTATAGGTTTAACCAAAGCCAACGAGTTTGTAAGAGAACCAGCTCCTTTAAGTAAATTAGTTATAGGTTTAGAGTGTGGAGGTTCTGATGGATTCTCTGGAATTTCTGCAAATCCAACTTTAGGATATGTATCTGATTTAGTTGTTGGTTTAGGAGGAACTACTGTATTAGCAGAGTTTCCTGAGTTAAACGGTGTAGAGCAAGAAATGATCAATAGATGTGTGACTAAAGGTATTGCAGATAAGTTTTCTAATATCATGTCTACTTATAATGAAAAGGCCGAATTTTTAGGAGGAGGTTTTCATGCAAATCCATCACCAGGTAACATTAAAGATGGTTTAATTACCGATGCTATAAAATCTGCAGGTGCAGCTAAAAAAGGAGGAAGTTCTCCTGTTACTGATGTGCTAGATTATACAGAGCAAATTACCAAAAAGGGATTAAATTTATTGTGTACTCCAGGGAATGATGTTGAATCTACTACAGGTTTAGCAGGTTCTGGTTGTAATGTTATCTTGTTTACTACAGGTTTAGGAACACCAACAGGAAATCCTATTGTGCCTGTTGTAAAAGTATCTAGTAACTCTAAATTGTTCAATAAAATGAATGATATTATCGATTTTAATACCGGTGGAGTCATAGAAGGAGATACATTACAAAAAACAGGAGAAGAACTTTTAGAATATGTGATTAAAGTAGCTAGTGGAGAAAAAACCAAAGCTATGCAATTAGGACAAAACGATTTTATTCCTTGGAAAAGAGGAATGTCATTATAAAATAAATAAACATGTCAGTATTTAATTTAACAGGAAAATGTGCTGTAGTTACCGGTGGAGGTAGCGGAATTGGTGAAGCTATTTCTAAAGCTTTGGCTGGAGCAGGAGCTTTGGTAAATATTTTAGATTTAACTACAGAAGGAGCTCAAAGAGTTGCTGATGAAATTATTGCTAAAGGAGGAAAGGCAATAGTACATCAAGCAAATGTTGTAGATCACGAAGGGGTTAAAAATATCATCAAAAAGATTAATGACAATCAGCCTATCAATATCTTAATCAACAATGCAGGAATTGCACATGTTGGTAATGTAGAGGCATGTGGACCAGATGATTTAGATAAGTTATACAATGTAAATATTAAAGGAGTTTATAATGCTTTACATGCCGTAATTCCTTTTATGAAAGAAAATGGTGGTGGGGCTATTGTTAACATGGCATCTATTGCTTCTTCTGTAGGTCTGTTCGATCGTTTTGCGTATTCTATGACCAAAGGAGCCGTATTAACCATGACGTATTCTATTGCTAAAGATTATGTAAAAGATGGAATTCGTTGTAACTGTATCTCTCCAGCTAGAGTACATACTCCTTTTGTAGATGGGTTTATTTCTAAAAACTACCCAGGACAAGAAGCAGAAATGTTTGAAAAATTATCGGCAACACAACCAATAGGTAGAATGGCTAAACCAGAAGAAATTGGAAATTTAGCCCTATATTTAGTTTCTGATGAGGCTTCTTTCCTTACAGGAACAGATTACCCAATTGATGGTGGATTTATAAAATTGAACGGAAAATAATAAAATATAATTAAGATGAAATTAATAAGATTTGGAGCAGAAGGTGCTGAAAAGCCAGGAGTAATTACTGCATCAGGAAAAAAAGTAGATGTTTCTGCTTTTGGACAAGATTATAACGAAGAATTTTTTGGAGGAGATGGAATAGAGCGTTTAGCAGCTTGGTTAAAAGATAACGAAGCTTCTTGCCCAGAAATTTCTGATGATGTTCGTTTAGGAGCACCGTTAAAAAGACCATCTAAAATAGTTTGTGTAGGGTTAAACTACGCTAAACACGCAGCAGAAACTGGAGCAGCGGTTCCTACAGAACCAGTATTGTTCTTTAAATCTACTTCAGCATTAATTGGACCTAATGATGATGTTGTGATTCCTAGAAACTCAGAAAAAACTGACTGGGAAGTTGAGTTAGCCATAGTTATTGGTAAAAAAGCTTCTTATGTTGAGTTAGAAGATGCAGAAGATCACATTGCAGGTTATGTATTACACAACGATATTTCTGAAAGAGCTTTTCAATTAGAAAGAGGAACACAATGGTGTAAAGGAAAAGGAAACGATACATTTGCTCCTATAGGACCTTTTATTGCTACTAAAGATGAAATTAAAGATCCTAACAATTTAGAGCTTTGGTTAGAGTTAAACGGAAAACGTATTCAACACTCTAACACAAACGACTTTATTTTTAATGTACAAGAAGTGGTTTCTTACATTAGCCAATTTATGACTTTATTACCAGGAGATGTTATTTCAACAGGAACTCCAGCAGGTGTAGGATTAGGGTTTAATCCTCCTGTATATTTAAAGCCAGGTGACGTAATGGAATTAGGGATTGAAGGATTAGGAACTTCTAGACAAGTTGCCAAAGCCTATACAAAAGCTTAATAGCGTTTATAAAAACTTATTTTTAAGATGGAAATAAAAATCAATACCAAGTATCCTTCTATGGATGACTTAAGAAAAAGAGCAATGGTAAAAATGCCAAAATTTGCTTTTGAGTATTTAGATGGAGGATGTAATGAAGATATCAATTTAGATAAAAACAGAACGGATCTTCAAAAAATAGAGTTGATGCCTCAGTATTTATCAAAGTTTGATAAATCTAGTATGGAAACTGAGTTGTTTGGAAAAACATATTCAGCTCCTTTTGGTATTGCACCAGTTGGTTTGCAAGGATTAATGTGGCCTAATGCTCCAGAAATTTTAGCAAAAGCAGCTAAAGATCATAATGTTCCTTTTATTTTAAGTACGGTAACTACTACTAGTATAGAGCGTATTTCTGAAATTACTGAAGGTGATTTTTGGTTTCAATTATATCATCCAACAGCAGAAGATGTAAAAAGAGATGTAATAGACAGAGCTGAAAAAGCAGGTTGTGATGTGTTGGTCATTTTAGCTGATGTACCTACGTTTGGTGTAAGACCAAGAGATACTCGTAATGGATTAGGAATGCCACCAAGAATGACATTAAAAAACATTATAGAAGTATTAAAGCATCCTCATTGGGCAGCACTAACATTAAAACATGGTCAGCCTAATTTTGAAACGATGGCTAAATACATGCCTAAGGGAATGAATTTACAGCAATTAGCTCAGTTTATGGATGCCACTTTTACAGGTAGATTAAACGAAGAAAGAATTGCTTCTATTCGTGAACAATGGAAAGGTAAATTAGTAATCAAAGGAGTAGTAAGCGAAGAAGATACAGAGAAAGCAATTAAGTTAGGAGTAGATGGATTAATTGTTTCTAACCACGGAGGACGTCAGTTAGATGCTGGTCAATCTTCAATTGTTCCTATGACTAATTTGGCTGAAAAGTATGGAGATCAAATTAAAATTATGGTAGACTCTGGTTTACGTGGAGGTCCAGATATTGCTAGAGCTATGGCTAGTGGAGCAGAATTCACTTTTATGGGTCGTAGTTTTATGTACGGTGTAGGGGCTTTAGGTAAAGAAGGAGGAAATCATACTATTTCTTTAATGAAGCGTGAATTACAACAAGTAATGGAGCAAATTTGCTGTCAACATACAGGGGCTTTTAAACCTCATTTAATTAAGTAATAAACTAAAAAAAACCTCAGCAAAATGCTGAGGTTTTTTGTTTTTAATAACTGTGGGTTATTTGTTACCCAACATCATTAGTTCGTTAACCACAATTTTAGTGGTGTATCTCTTGTTTCCTTCTTTGTCTTCCCAGCTATCGTTGGTTATTTTTCCTTCTATGGCAATTTGACTTCCTTTGTCTAAATACTTTTCTACAATATCTGCGGTTTTGTTCCAACAAACTAAATTGTGCCATTGTGTATCTGTAACACGTTCTCCTTGATTGTTGTAATAAGTGTCTGTGGTAGCTATAGAAAAATTAGCTACTTTTTTGTCTTTTCCAAAAGTCTTAATTACAGGTGTTCCTCCTAAGTTTCCAATTAACTGTACTTTGTTTCTTAAATTATTCATAACGTAAATTTTTAAAGATTAATAATGTTTTTTACTGTTTGATACTGCAAAGATGAGGTGACTTAAAACTTTTACTCGGTTGATAAATATTTGCTTTCGTATATAAACGATTGTAGTCGTTTACAATCGGTTTTAGTATATTTATAGAATATCATATAATATGAAGCTATGGAAGAAAAATATTGCTTAGAATGTGGAGAAAAAGTTGTTGGGAGGTCTGATAAAAAATTTTGTAACGATCAGTGTAGAAACGCTTATAACAATAAACTTGAAGTTGGTAATAAGAGTTTGGTAAGAAACATAAACAATGCCTTAAAAAAGAATTATAAGATATTGTGTGAGTTAAATACTACAGGAAAAACCAAAGTGCATAAAAACACAATGGATGAGAAAGGATTTAATTTTAATCTATATACCAATATTTATCAAACCAAAACAGGCAATCAATATTACTATTGTTATGATGAAGGTTATTTGCTTTTAGAAGGAGATTATGTTTTGTTGGTTAAGAAATAATTTTAATTTTTTTGGCAGACGTTTTTCGGGTGATTAACATAGGAAATGAAACTCCTGCGGTTAATGATATGATCACAAAAACGGCAATTGTAGCATTGTTAATTGTTTGGTTCAAAACAAGGTCATAAGTTTCGGTACTTATTTCGCTTGTTAGCTCAATAAACCCTAACATGGTTTTATAAGCAAAAGCTCCTGGAATCATAGGGATTACTGCTGGAATAGAAAATACCAGAGGAGGTGCGTGCTTACCATGAGCAGCAGGAATACTAAGTATTCCAATAAGTGTGGCTCCAATTAACGAACCAATAATAATATGCACCCCATAGTGCATAAGAAGTAGTTTTGAAGAACCTCCTACAGCAGCAAGTAAGGCAATAATTATTAAAGTACGTTTAGGTACATTAAATAAAATAGCAAATCCAATAGCTGCTATGGCTAACCAAAAAGCCATTTCTATAAAGTGTAGTATATCCATCATTTAGAAATTAAAAATTAACATGGTTACTAACATTCCTAACGAAATACAGAAAGCAATGACCATGGCATTTGTTCCTCTTACCATTCCGTTCATAATATGTCCATCTAAAATATCAGAAAAAGAATTGATGAGCGGCACTCCAGGAATCAAAAATAAAACTGCTGTGGCAAAAGCCAAATCAGGATGATTACCTATGCCAAAAAATCGTGCAAAAGAAGTAATTAAACAAGCGGTAAAAGATGCAAAAACAATACTTAAATATGGATTAAACTTTATACTAAGCGCATAATGTCTAACCAAAAAAGCAATAAAAGTTGCAACAAAGGTGGTGCATAAATCAATATATTCTCCTCCAAACAATCGGCAAAAACCAGCATCTGCAAAACTTACAAATATCATGGTAATTAGCAATGGATAACGATTTAATTTTGTTAATCTGTTAAGCTCTTCTTTAATTTGGTTTAGTTCCCATTTTTCTTCTATCACCTGCCAACTCATTTTACTAATTCCAGATACTAAAGTAAAATTGGCTCCGTGAGGTGGTGTTTTTTTAAAACTGTTATATACTTCTTGGGTTTTAAGATCTTTTACCAATACAAAAATGGTTCTTTGTGTGGTTAAAGTTTCTGTTTCATAACCTAGTCCATCAGCAATACGTTCCATAGTTATTCTTATTCTATTGGTACTTGCTCCAGAAGCCATAAGTAAACATCCAATTTCTAATAAACAATCGGCAGTTTCTTGTAAGGGTTTGTTAGGGTGTAAAGGGATATTCATAAATTATTGTATGCTTTTGCAAATAGTTTTTAATAAATGATCAAACATCGTATAGAACTCTGTTCTGTTTAACTCTGTAACACCAAAACGAACAACTACTAATTCTTTTGATGGAATTACAAAGATACGTTGTCCTTGAAAACCATCAGCATAAAAACAATCTTTAGGAACATTAGGCATATAATCTCCTTTGTTTAGCCACCAATGTCCTCCGTATTCGTTGTTAGAAGTTTTGTTAGGTGTTGTAATATAGTTTACCCATTTTTTAGAGACAATTTGTTCTCCGTTCCATATTCCATCATTTAACATTAATTGACCAAATTTAGCCCAATCTCTTGTGGTAGCCCAACTGTAAGAAGAGGCTACGTAGTTCCCCATAATATCTGTTTCCATCAACATGGAATGCATTCCAATTTTATCTATAAATTCTTGATATGGAAAATCTAAATATTCTTGGTGAGTATTGAATTGTTTTCTTAATAAGGCTGATAAAATATTACTAGTTCCAGATGAATAGTTAAAAACAGTTTCTGCTGGGGAGGTTTGTTTTTTTGATAGCGGTCTTTTTGTTAAATCATTGTCTTTAAATAACATCTTTGTAACATCGCATATGGTTGAATAGTTTTCTTCCCATTCTAAACCGCTTTCCATTCTTAGTAATTGGCTAGTAGTAATGTTTTTTCTATCATCTTTTAACCAATCAGAAAAAGCAGTAATTGGTTGGTTAATATCAAAATCACCGTCTTTTTCTAGTATACCAAAACAAGTGGTTAATAAACTTTTGGTAATAGACCAACCTTGTAATAATGAGTTTTTATCAAAGCCATCAGCATATTTTTCGGCAATAATTTGTCCTTTATAAAGTACTATTAAAGAACGGGTGTTTTTGGGTTTGTTTTTATAATCACCTACAAAAGAATTGTTGATTACATTGTTTAATAATTGATAATCAACATTATTAAAAATGGTGTCTTTAGCAGGTAAATTTCCATAAGGATATGGAAGAGGAATAGAGGTTAAGTTTCTATTAGGTTTTAAATAATCATCTGTTAAAACAGTATCTTTATTTACCAATATAGCTCCAATACCATCTCTATACACAGCTTTTTCTTTGGCAAATCCCCATACATTAGAGGTGGCTATTTTTTCTTTGAGGTTAATTTTACTGTTTGCTAATTTAATTAGCGGACTACTATTGTCGGTTTTATTTGTGTAATCCTCAGATCGGTTAGCAATAAAAAAACTACTAGCTAAATTTTTTGCAGCAAAACCTGAAATTAATTTTAGTTTAGGAGCGTTATAAAAAATGATAATTAGGACGATGAATAATGAGGTAAAGCCTATCATTTTAAGGGTTTTCATAGAGAATGTTTAGTTTACTACAAGTTAGTAATTTTTTAGGATTAAACTTTAAAAAGAGTTTGGTTAAGCTTTTTAGATTTTGAGCTTAAAGAAGTACCTTTGTCACAAAGATTTATATCGATGATTCATATAGAAAAAGTAAGAGCAGATTTTCCCATTTTAAATCAACAAGTAAACGGAAAACCTTTAGTGTATTTTGATAATGCAGCTACAAGTCAAAAACCACAAGTGGTGATAGATGCGATTACTAATTATTATAGCACCATAAACTCTAATGTTCACAGAGGGGTACATACTTTAAGTCAGCTAGCTACCGATGAGTTTGAGGCTACAAGAAAAAAGTTAAAAGCACATTTTAATCCTAAACATGAGCACGAAATTATTTTTACTCGTGGAACAACGGAGTCTATTAATTTGGTGGCTACAACTTTAACATCATTGGTAAAAAGTACTGATGAAATTATTATTTCTGCATTAGAGCATCACTCTAATATTGTGCCTTGGCAAATGTTGTGCGAAAGAACTGGAGCTACTTTAAAAGTAATTCCAATGAACGATGAAGGAGAGTTGCTAATGGATGTATATGATGAATTGTTGACTGAAAATACAAGAATAGTAGCAGTTAATCATATTTCTAATGCTTTAGGAACCATAAATCCAGTAGAAGAAATTATAGAAAAAGCGCATAAAGTTGGTGCTTGGGTGTTGATAGATGGAGCACAATCTACTCCACACATGAAGGTTGATTTACAAGCGTTAAATTGTGATTTTTATACTTGTTCTGCTCATAAAATGTTTGGACCTACGGGTATAGGATTTTTATATGGTAAAGAAGCTGTTTTAAATGAGCTGCCACCTTACCATGGAGGAGGAGAAATGATTAAAGATTGTACGTTTGAAAAAACTACTTATGCAGAATTGCCTCATAAGTTCGAAGCAGGTACTCCAAATATTGCAGATGTAATTGCCTTTGGAACAGCTATAGATTATATCAATAGCATTGGAATAGAGAATATTGAAGCAGCCGAACATGATTTGCTGATTTATGGAACAGAGCAATTGAGCAAAATTCCAGGATTAAAAATTTATGGAACAGCAAAAAATAAAGCAAGTGTTATTTCTTTTAACATTGGAGATATACACCCTTTTGATATTGGTACTATAGTAGATAAATTAGGAGTTGCGGTTAGAACAGGTCATCATTGTACACAACCAATTATGGCACGTTTTAATATTCCGGGAACCATAAGAGCTTCTTTTGCATTTTACAATACCAAAGAAGAAATAGATATTTTAGTAGCAGCTTTACAAAGAGCAGCAACAATGCTTTCTTAAACTCATTTTAATTAATCATGTCTTATCCATTTATTTTTGATGCAGATACTTTAGAGCAAAATAAAGTTCGTTTAGATGCTTTAACTAGTAGTACTCAACCTTTATGGGGAAAAATGAATGTGGCTCAAATGTTAGCTCATTTAAATGTTTCTTATGATGTTGCTCAAGGAAAAAATAGGGTAAAGTTAAACCCTGTGATGCGTTTTTTCTTAAAAACGTTTATTAAAAAAGGAGTGGTTGGAGACAAACCTTATCCTAAAAACGGAAGAACTGCTCCGTATTTTTTAATAGTTGATGAAAGAAATTTTGAAGCTGAGAAAAAGAAGTTATTAGAAAATATGCGATGGGTTTTTGATAAAGGAGAAACTTTTTTTGAGGGAAGACCAACAGAATCTTTTGGTAAATTAACAGCAAAAGAGTGGAGTAATTTATTTCAAAAACATTTAGATCACCACTTTAAGCAATTTGGTGTGTAATACAAGATGTTCGAGCGGAGTCGAGAACAAGTAATTCGATACAAAAAGATGAATTCACAAGAATTAAAAAAGAAGATAGAGAATAAAGAAGGAGGTTATTTGTTTTACGGATTAACTCCTCCAAAAATATCAACACCAGTTGAAAAAATAGATGGAATTTCTCAACGTCAAATAGAGCGAATTAAAAACTTACCTATTGATGGTTTGGTTTTATATGATATTCAAGACGAATCATCTAGAACACACTTGCCAAGACCCTTTCCGTTTTTACATACTTGGGCTCCAGATGAATATGCAAATCAATATTTACAAGAATTAAACGTTCCTAAAATTATTTATAAGAGTGTAGGGAAATTTACCGAAAGCTCTTTAAAAGAATGGTTAGTTGCTAATGAAGACACTATTGATTTAACAGTTTTTGTTGGGGCTCCGTCAAAACAACAACAAGTAAATTTATCTTTACAAGATGCGTATAAAATTAAAAAAGCATCTAATTCTACCATAAAATTAGGGGGAGTAACTATTCCTGAAAGACATTTTGCTAAAGGAGATGAGCATATACGTTTGAGTAATAAAATTGGTAGTGGATGTACTTTTTTTATCTCTCAATGTGTGTATAATCTAGACAATGCAAAAAGTTTTTTATCAGATTATCATTATAAAACTCAAGAAAAAAACATTGCACCTGCACCTATCATTTTTACTTTAACACCTTGTGGGTCTGTAAAGACTTTAGAGTTTACAAAATGGTTGGGGATTGATATTCCTAGGTGGTTAGAAAATGATTTAACATCTTCTGAAGATATTTTGGCAAAATCTATAGAGGTTTGTAAATACATTGCAAAAGAATTAATCAAGTTTGCAAAAGAAAAAAATATGCCTATAGGTTTTAATATAGAATCAGTAGCGATTAGAAAAGCAGAGATAGAGGCTTCTATAGAGTTGGTTAAATCTGTAAAGGAAATGATGATTTAATTTGCAAATAGATCAATCTAAAACATAAAAAAACCTCATCTAAATTTTAGATGAGGTTTTTTATTTATAATTAAAAGGTTTGTTATCCTAATAAACCTTTAGAAATTAAATATTCTGCAATTTGAACAGTGTTTGTTGCAGCTCCTTTACGTAAGTTATCTGCTACTACCCACATGTTTAAAGTGTTTGGTAAAGATTCATCTCTACGAATACGTCCTACAAAAACTTCATCTTTATCATGAGCTAAAGCTGGCATAGGATAAATGTTGTTTGCCAAATCATCTTGTACAATTACTCCTGGAGTTGCTTCTAAAATAGCACGAACCTCAGCCAAATCAAAATCATTAGCAAACTCAACGTTCACAGCTTCAGAGTGACCACCAGCTGTAGGAATACGTACAGCAGTTGCAGTTACAGCAAAAGAATCATCACCTAAAATTTTCTTAGGCTCTTTTACTAATTTCATTTCCTCTTTAGTGTATCCGTTTTCCATGAAAATATCACAGTGTGGAATTGCATTACGGTTAATAGGGTAGTTATACGCCATTTCACCATCAGTAATTCCATTTTGCTCGTTTTCTAATTGTCTAACTGCGGCTACTCCTGTTCCAGAAACAGATTGGTAAGTAGAAACAATTAAACGCTTCATTTTATATTTTTTGTGTAATGGAGCTAAAGCCATCACTAACTGAATAGTCGAACAGTTAGGGTTAGCAATAATTTTATCTTCAGCAGTTAAAACATCTCCGTTGATTTCTGGTACTACTAATTTTTTAGTAGGATCCATTCTCCATGCAGATGAATTATCAACAACTGTTGTTCCTGCTTCAGCAAATTTTGGAGCCCATTCTAAAGAAGTATCTCCTCCTGCAGAAAACAAAGCTACATCAGCATTCATTTTTACAGCGTCTTCTAAAGTGACTACAGTATAATTTTTTCCGTTGTATTCTAATTGTTTACCAGCAGAACGAGCCGATGCAACAGGGATTAATTCTGTTACAGGAAAGTTTCTTTCTGCTAATACTTTTAACATTACCGTACCTACCATTCCGGTAGCTCCTACTACTGCTACTTTCATATGATTATCTTTTTAATTTCTAGTTTTCTGTTTTATAAGACTGCAAAGATGCTAAAAATGTGTGTTGTAAAATAGTGCTAAGGTTAAAATATGCACATTTTGTTAAATTTTTATCTAATTTATAAGTTTAGCGTAATAATTAAACCCAAATATCTTTTTAACTATTTGTTATATAGGTGTTTGTATGATGTGTTTTTCTGTAGCGTTAATTTTTATTTTGATACTTTTTTTGCTTTTATTTTGATGTTAAAAACAGATTAGGTAATTTCAATAAAAAATAGACATCGTTTTGAAACCAAAATATCTTGACAGGACCCCTTCACACAGTAGCTTTAATGTACAAGTAAAAACAGAAAAGCATTTTTTAAAAGTATGGCATTTTCATAAGGAGTTAGAGCTAGATTTTATAAGTTCTAGTTCGGGAACTTTGTTTGCTGGAGATTATATTGGAAAGTTTTCAGAAGGGAATCTAGTTCTTTTGGGTAAAAACCTACCTCATATGTGGGTAAATAGCGAAGAGTATTTTGTGGAAGATAGCGATTTAGTGGCAGAGGCTTGTGTGGTTCATTTTACAGAAGAATTTTTAGGAGAAGATTTTTTAAAACAGCCAGAAATGGTTGAGATGGAACAATTGTTTATAAAAGCAAGAAGAGGAATTGTTTTTAAAGGAGATACTTCTGTGGTAAATAAAAGAGTTCAGTCTTTAAAAAGATATTCTGGTTTAAGCAGAGTAATAGAGTTGCTTAAAATTTTAAATGTTCTTGCTAAATGGGAAGCCGTAGAGGTGTTATCTAGTCAAGATTTTGTTCAAAGTTTTTCAGACAACAAGCTTAAAAAGTTAGAAGCAGTTTATGAATATATATACAATCATTTTAATACTGATATTTCGTTAGAGAGAGTTGCTGAGGTTGCTTGTATGAATCCTTCTGCTTTTAGTAGATATTTTAAAAAAGCACATGGAAAAAACTTTATTAAATACGTAAATGAATTACGTGTTAATTATGCATGTAAATTAATTTTAGATAAAAAATACGCCATTATTGATATTTGTTTTGAATGCGGATTTAACAATTTATCTAATTTTAATAGACAGTTTAAGATGATTACCGGATTTGCCCCATCAAATTATTTAAAAGAATATAAAAAGTAGGCAAAATACGTAGAAATGACTCTTTTTTACTGTTAAAATTTTTAATCAAATGTGGAGATTTGATAATTCTTTAAATTTTAGCTTGTAATCTCTCTAAATAAAGGCTGAAAAAGGTGAATATCACATAATAATAAATCAAATCGTTTAAATTTGTTCTCGGTTATTAACAATTAATTTTAAAACTAATGAGTGGAGTTTTATCTTCTTCGATAGGAAGGAAAGTGGCAATGGCCGCTTCTGCTTTCTTTTTAATGTTTTTCTTGTTGCAACATTTTGCAATCAATTTAACATCAATTTTTAGTGCAGATGTGTTTAATGAGTTATCTCATTTTATGGGAACTAATCCTGCAGTTCAGTTTGCGCTACAACCAATTTTAATTTTTGGGGTTGTTTTTCACTTCGTAATGGGGTTTATTCTAGAAGCTAGAAATAAAGCTGCTCGTAGTGTAAAATACGTAAAAAACAATGGTGCTGCCAATTCTACTTGGGTAAGTAGAAACATGATTTATTCAGGTTTGGCAATCTTAGCTTTTATTGTATTGCACTTTATTGATTTTTGGTTTCCAGAAATCAATCACAAATACATCGCTATGTTACCAGAAGATCCAAACAGATACTATGGTGAATTAGTACACAAGTTTCACAGTCCAATAAGAACTGGAGCTTATGTAGCGGCGTTTGCATTTTTAGCATTACACTTATTACACGGATTTAAGTCTGCATTCCAATCTAGCGGAATGAGTGCTAAGCGTGCAGCTAAATTAGAGACTGTATCAAAAATTTATGCAATAGGTATTCCTGTAGGATTTATCATCATTGCTTTGTTTCACCATTTCAATCAACATTAAGACATTAAATTATGGCATTAGATTCTAAAGTACCTAAAGGTCCTATCGCTGATAAATGGACTAATTATAAAAATCATATCGACTTAGTAAACCCAGCAAACAAACGTAACATTGATGTTATTGTTGTGGGAACAGGTTTGGCAGGAGGTTCTGCTGCTGCAACTTTGGCTGAGTTAGGATACAATGTAAAAGCTTTTGCTTATCAAGATTCACCTCGTAGAGCCCACTCAATTGCAGCTCAAGGAGGAATTAACGCAGCAAAAAACTATCAAGGAGATGGTGATTCTACTTACAGATTATTTTACGATACTGTAAAAGGAGGAGATTACCGTGCTCGTGAAGCAAACGTATATCGTTTGGCAGAAGTTTCTGCAAATATTATTGACCAATGTGTAGCTCAAGGGGTACCTTTTGCTCGTGATTACGGAGGTTTGTTAGATAACCGTTCTTTTGGAGGGGTATTAGTATCTCGTACTTTTTACGCTAAAGGACAAACAGGGCAACAATTATTGTTAGGAGCTTATTCTGCAATGAACCGTCAAATTGGACGTGGAAAAATACAAATGTACAACCGTCACGAAATGATGGATGTGGTATTGGTTGATGGAAAAGCAAGAGGAATTATTACTCGTAACTTAGTTACTGGAGAAATTGAAAGACATTCTGCTCACGCTGTAGTAATTGCAACTGGAGGTTACGGAAACGTTTTCTTCTTATCAACTAACGCAATGGGGTCTAACGTTTCTGCATCATGGAAAATCCATAAAAAAGGAGCGTATTTTGCAAACCCTTGTTACACACAAATTCACCCAACATGTATTCCTGTTTCTGGAGATCATCAGTCTAAATTAACGTTGATGTCTGAATCTTTACGTAACGATGGACGTATTTGGGTTCCTGCTAAATTAGAAGATGCGCAAGCAATTAGAGAAGGGAAGAAAAAACCTACTGATTTATCAGAAGAAGAAAGAGATTACTACTTAGAAAGAAGATATCCTGCATTTGGAAACTTAGTACCTCGTGATGTTGCCTCTCGTGCAGCTAAAGAACGTTGTGATGCTGGTTTTGGAGTAAATGCTACAGGAGAAGCTGTTTATTTAGATTTTGCTGATGCAATTAAGCGTTACGGAAGAGAGCAAGCTTTAATTCATGGAGATCACAATCCTTCTGCTGAAAAAGTAGATAAATTAGGAAAAGAGGTTGTAAAAGCCAAATATGGGAACTTATTCCAGATGTATGATAAAATTGTAGATGAAGATCCATACAATACACCAATGATGATTTATCCAGCAGTTCACTATACAATGGGTGGTACTTGGGTTGATTACAACTTAATGACAACTATTCCTGGATGTTACTGTATTGGAGAGGCTAACTTCTCAGATCACGGAGCTAACCGTTTAGGAGCTTCTGCATTAATGCAAGGATTAGCTGATGGTTATTTTGTATTACCATACACTATTGGTGATTACTTATCTAAGGATATTAGAACAGGAAAAATTTCAACAGATTTACCTGAGTTTGAAGAAGCAGAAAAATCAGTAAAAGAACAAATTAATTTCTTTGTAAATAATAACGGATCAAAATCTGTAGATCACTTCCACAAACGTTTAGGTAAAATTATGTGGGATAAAGTAGGAATGGCTCGTAATGCTAAAGGTTTAACAGAGGCAATGACTGAAATTAAAGCTTTACGTGAGGAGTTCTGGAAAGATGTTAAAGTACCAGGATCTGCTGATACTTATAACGAAGAATTAGCAAAAGCTGGACGTGTAGCAGATTTCTTAGAATTAGGAGAGTTGTTTGCAAAAGATGCCTTGGTAAGAGAAGAATCTTGTGGAGGTCACTTCCGTGAAGAATCTGCTGAAACTGAAGGACCACAAGAAGGAGAAGCAAAACGTGATGATGTAAACTTTGCTTTTGTTTCTGCATGGGAATACAAAGGAGAACCTGCTGACGCAGTCTTACATAAAGAACAATTAGAGTTTAACGATATTGAGTTAAAAACAAGATCATATAAATAAGAAAGACCATGGATATGAATTTAAAACTTAAAATCTGGCGACAAAATGGAGCCAATGATGCAGGTAAAATGGTAGACTACAGCATTAGCAATGTGTCTCCAGATATGTCTTTCTTAGAAATGTTAGACGTATTAAACGAACAAATTATTAACGAAGGTGGTGAGCCAGTAGCTTTTGATCACGACTGTAGAGAAGGAATTTGTGGAATGTGTTCTTTGTTTATTAACGGAGAAGCACATGGACCAGATAGAGGAATTACTACATGTCAGTTACACATGAGAAAGTTTAAGGATGGAGATACTATTTATATAGAACCTTTCCGTGCTAAAGCATTCCCAGTAATTAAAGATTTAGTGGTAGATCGTGGAGCATTTGATAGAATTCAACACCAAGGAGGATTTATTTCTGTAAACACTTCTGGTAATACTCAAGATGCAAACTCGTTGCCTATTTCTAAGCATGCTGCTGATGAAGCAATGGATGCTGCAACTTGTATTGGATGTGGTGCTTGTGTGGCTACTTGTAAAAACTCATCGGCTATGTTATTTGTAGGAGCAAAAGTTTCTCAATATGCATTGTTACCTCAAGGTCAGGTAGAAGCTGCAGACCGTGTACGTAACATGGTTGCACAAATGGATGCTGAAGGTTTTGGTAACTGTACCAACACTGGAGCATGTGAGGTTGAATGTCCTAAAGGAATTTCTTTAGATAACATTGCTCGTATGAACCGTGAATTATTTAAAACAATGATCTAATTTTTTAGATGGTTATTATATAAAATCCCCTTTGATATTTTCAAAGGGGATTTTTATTTTTAAGAGTAAAAGATGAAAAAAATAGAAGTAGTAGTAGCGCCAGAAATTACATCAAACTATGATGTTAAAGGAAAGTTGGTGGTAATTATTGATGTTTTTAGAGCTACCACAACAATGGTTACGGCCATGGCCAATGGGGTTAATGAAATTAAAACTTGTTTAGAGGTAGAGGAAGCTATTGCTTTAAAAGAACAAGGGTATTTGGTAGGAGGTGAGAGAAATGGAGAAAAGGTTAAAGGAATGGATGTTGACAATTCTCCCTTGTCTTTTTTAAACGGAAAATACGCAAATAAAAAATTGGCGATTTCAACTACAAATGGAACCAAAGCAGTAGAAGTGTCTTTAGCTGCTAAAGAAATAATTATTGGAACTTTTGCTAATCTTACTGCGGTGAGTGAATATATTGCTCAATCAGATTTAGATGTTTTGTTGGTTTGTGCAGGTTGGAAAGGAAAAATGAGCACCGAAGATTTTATGTTCGCTGGTGCTGTGATAGCAAGTTTGTCAAATGAGTATTGTAATACAGATAGTGCAGATATTGCCAAGAGTTATTTTTTAAAACACGCATTAAATTACCAACAAAAACTAGAGGGTTGTGAGCATGCTCTTAGATTAAAAAAACTTAATAAGTTAGGAGATATAGCGTTTTGTGTTCAAAAAGATGTGTTTGCTATCGTTCCTAAGTTTAACAGTGCATCAAAAACTTTTGTATTATAATTAAAGATGATTTTAATTATAGGTTACGT
This sequence comes from Wenyingzhuangia fucanilytica, assembly GCF_001697185.1. GTDB lineage: Bacteria > Bacteroidota > Bacteroidia > Flavobacteriales > Flavobacteriaceae > Wenyingzhuangia > Wenyingzhuangia fucanilytica. The sequence goes on from NZ_CP014224.1 coordinate 3,348,471, forward strand.
TAGGTTATTGATAATAGAGCTAATTATACTCCAAAAACATCAATGCTATTTTGCGTAGTAATAGCTGCAATTTCTTCTAAACTTTTTTGATAAATAGTAGCAAGTTTTTCGGCCACATTTACAACGTAGGCAGACTCGTTTCTTTTTCCTCTAAAAGGAGTGGGTGCTAGGTATGGAGCATCAGTTTCTAGTACAATATGTTCTAAAGGAATCTCGTTTAAAAACTGATCTATTTTTCCGTTTTTAAAAGTAGCAACTCCACCAATTCCTAGTTTTAAGTTATAACCAATGGCTTTTTTAGCATCTTCTAAAGTTCCGGTAAAGCAATGAAAAATACCAAATAATTTGTCAGACTTTTCTTCTTCTAAAATCTCGAAAATTTCATTAAAAGCATTTCTACAATGGATGTTTATGGGTAAACCTAATTCTTTTGCCCATTGTACTTGAGTTTTAAACGCTTCCTTTTGTTGGTTGATATAAGTATCATCCCAGTATAAATCTATACCAATTTCTCCTACAGCTACAAATTTTCCTGTTTCTAACCACTCACGAGCAATGTTAAGTTCATCTTTATAGTTTTCTTTAATATGAGTAGGATGTACACCCATCATTAAATGAACGTTGTTAGGAAAGCTTTCGGCTACATCAAACATACTTTGGGTGTAATTTGAATCAACAGCGGGGATAAACAATCGACTTACACCAGATTTAATAGCGCGTTGAATCATTTCATTTCTATCTTCATCAAATTGTTCGCTGTTTAAGTGTGTGTGTGTGTCTGTAAAAATCATATTGTTTTATTCTCGATGAATTTCATTAATTCTTGTTCCTTCTTCCTTAGAATACTTATCAGTCTTAGCAACGCCAACAATTTGAGAAGTATAAATTCCTGTGTGGCCAGAAAATATATAAGCCGTTACACAGGCAATGGCTATGTATACACCACCTTCCATACCAAATAACTCTATTCCCATTAAAGTACAAGCAATTGGTGTGTTGGTAGCTCCAGAAAAAACTGCTACAAATCCCATTCCTGCTAATAAACTAATAGGCAAGGGAACAAACATAGAAAGTGCGCTACCCAAAGTTGCTCCAATAAAAAACAAAGGGGTTACTTCTCCACCTTTAAAACCAAAGGCAATACAAAAAGTGGTTAGGATAATTTTTATAGCAAAGTCGTAAGTGTTCATTGTAGTGTTAAACGATTCTAAAATGGTTGGAATTCCCAAACCAATATATTTAGTACCAATAAAATAAATTAAAACAGCCATTGCAGTTCCACCAATAACTGGACGTAAAGGAGGGTATTTAATATATTTTGAAAATTGACTAAAGAATTTTACTCCTTTAGAAAAAAATGTACTTACAATACCAAATAAGATTCCTGCAAAAATGCACCAAAAAAAGTTTAAGGTATTTAATTTAGGAACCGCATCAATATGGTAATGTGTATGGGGTACGTGTAAGTAATGTGAAACTTCTCTAGAGACATAATTAGAGACTACAGCCACCAACAAACAAGGTAAAATAGCATTGTATTTTATCTTTCCAATTAATAAAACTTCTAAGGCAAATACAGCTCCAGCTAATGGAGTTCCAAACAATCCGGCAAAACCACTACTAATTCCCATTAGTATAATAATGCGTCTGTCGTGCTTATTCATTTTAAACCAACCAGAAAACTGATCGGCAATAGCTCCTCCAATTTGTACTGCAGTACCCTCTCGACCTACCGAAGCTCCAAATAAATGTGAAACCACCGTTCCTAAAAAAATTAGCGGTGCCATTTTAAAAGGAATGATATCTTTTGGGGTGTTTAGCTCTTCTAAAAGTTGATTATTTCCCTTGGCTACAGATTGTCCGTAATAATGGTATAAAAGCCCTACAAATAAGCCTCCAATAGGTAATAGCCATATAATGACTTTGTGTGCTTCTCGGTAATTAGTAGACCAGTTTAAAGAGACTAATAAAGCTGCCGATGCAATACCCACCAATGTACCAATAACCAACGAAAAGCCTAACCATTTTATAAACTCTTTAGTGATGGATGGATAATCAGAAATGGAATATTGTTTACGAAAGCCGTTCATGTTTTTTAGAATTGTTTACCTACGCTAATTCCAAATCTTGGAACAAATTGCCTAGAAACACTTGAGTTAAATAAATTTCTACCCACTCCAGCGTTGATTTCAAAAACATATCCATTTCTAGATACATGTTTTGCTCCAGCCCCTAAGCCTAGGGCAAAATCAGTGTAGTTTTTGGTGTCTCCAAATTCATCAGCTTTGGTTTCTGCAAAATTTAAGGATCCAAACAATTCTCCAAAGACATCAAATCCTCCAGTATCTGTTAAAAATTGACGGAAATACGGGGTGATTTGAAAATCTTCATTATATCTAAAATTGTTGCTTTTAGGTTCAAAATTAATAAAAACCGAAAGCCCCATTGATGCTTCATCATTTAATTGATGTTCATAAGAAACATCTAAAGTTCTTAAGACTAAAATATCTAAAAGGTCAACTTTAATTTCGCTGTTTTGTGCCGTAATGTTTAGTGTACTCAACAAAACAAACAGAAATAATACTTTTTTCATGGGTAAAATTTTATAGTTCAAAAATAGGGCATTTTTACGAGGTCGCCTAATTCCTTTTAAAAGTTAGCTCTTAATTGTACGCTACCAGTGTGTATAGCATTACTAGCTGTATTTTTTCTTCCGCTGTAGCTAACACTAAGGTCTAATAATTGGGTTAGTTTTTTTTGTATAATTAAAGACCAAGTGTAGTTTCTGTTGGGCTGTAAACCTTCTAAAATTCTATATGATGCCGGAGTGTTAACAGGGCCGTTATATTTGTTTTCAATCATGTTTACATTGGCAATTACAGAACCTTTTTTTGGATTGTTATAATTATATTCTAAACCAAAATCATGACTTTTTAACGATTCTAATCCAATATTGTTGTGTTCATTTCTAAAAGTATAATTGGTTTTTAAAGTAGAAAACTCATCTTTTAAGTAACTAATGGAGGGATTAATTTTTTTAGATAGAATATTAAAATTTCTACTATTAAAACCTGTACTGGTATTGTTATTGGTTTCTGTGTTTGCGGTGGTGGCAATAATCCAAGAACTTAAAATATTGTGTTGAAAATTAAGTTCGTGCATGTTTTGAGTAGCGGTTTGAAAATCACTACTGATGTTTTGAGTGTTTTTGTTGTTTTGAAACGTATAGGTGGTGCTGTAGTTTTGTAATCCCCTATTAAAAAACAAACTAGTTCTCATGTTTTGTTGCAATCCAATTACATCATCATTTTTGATGTCAAAAGGGTTGATGTTAAATTTTTTGCCATCTTTTAACTGGTCTTTATTGATTAAAATACTAGACTGATTAGAAAAGTGAGATAGAACTTTTAGCCATTTAGAATCATTGTTTTTAAATTGGATAAAATTGATAAATACAGATTGACTCAGTTTTGCTTTTTGTGTAGCTACTCTGTTAATGTTTGGCAATACTACTCGTAAATAATTAGCTTGATCTGCAAATTGCGCTACTTCAAACTCATCAAAATCTTTAATTCCGTTGTTGTTTAAATCACCTAAATAAGTGTAATATCCTTGTCCTGGTTCCACTTCTATATAGGTAAAGTTTTGTTGAGGTGTACTTCCAGATGTAGTTTCGTAAACAGTTGCCCAACGTAAAATATTCTTAAAAAATTGTTGAGTATATTGTGCTCGTCCGTTAAAAACATCAATGTCATCTGTGTAAAAATGTTTTACTTTTCGGTAGTTGATAAACGTTTTTAATGAGGTTTGTTCTGTTTTAATTAATTGACTTTCTATGGAGTAATTTTTTGCATTTTGAACTTTTACAGATTGATTTGTTCTTACACTGTCTATTTGTGTAATGTCAAAACCAAATTTAGAATAGACTTTGGTAGAATCTCCAACTCCAAGAACCAATCCTGTTTTTATCAGCTTTTGATTGTTGAGGTTTAAAGTATTTGTTTGGGTGTTTTTTTGTTGATTGTCTTCAAAATTAAATAAACCAGTTACCCATGCTTTTTTTAGTTGATATTTTAAAGTAGATAAATTTCTAATAAAATATCCTTGTTCGTTATTATTGCTGCTTTTTAAATAACTATTTTGAGTGTTTAAAATGGCTTTACCAAAAGTATTATAAGAGTTTAGCCCTGTTTTATAACCTGTAAAAATGTCTCCTAATTTTAAGTAATCAGTATTTAAGGTGATTTTATGTTGATTAGATTTTTTGGTAACCAAAGCATTTCTAATATAGGTTTGATTTCCTAAAAAGTTAGGCGTTAAATTCACATCAATATTCCAATCTCTGTTAAATTCGGCATTGTACAAACCTTCTACATTGTTAAAGTTTTTTTGCACAAAATCTAAATCAAATAAATTGTTTGTGTTCCAATCTCCATCGCTTATTTGTTGTTGCCAAGTTAAGGTAGTAGCCAATCCGTGGTTTTGATGGTCATCTTTTGATGAAAATAAATTACGATCGTTATTACTATAAGCAATCTCAGAATTGATAAAAGATTTATTATTGATTTGATAAGCTGCTTTTACTACCGCCATTTGTAGTTTTGTAGGAGCAATTAATAATATTACTGGAGAGTAATCTCCTAAGTTTGTTCCCACATATTCATAAATAGTTCCTGTGGCAGTGGTTTGGCTAATACTATAATCTCCATTATTTGTTCCTACATAGCTAAATTGCACATTGTATAAAGTTGCATTTTCATCATTACTAAAAACAAAAATATCTTGTCCGTTTGTGGAGGTTTTTTCATACTGAACTCTATTTTCATCATATTCAGTGCTTACTGCACTATTAGCAATCATTTGAGATGGATCGTTTCCGGCTTGTTGTAAAACTAGTTTTTGTTCATCACTTAAATTTTGTTGTAAAGGTTGATTTTTAACATCGTTTTCATTGTAAAAATATGTTCCAATGGTAAACTTTTCATTTTGATAAGTGACACCATCATGGGTTACAAAACGGTTGTAGTTTCTGTCGCTGTACTGAAAATCAATAATAATTCTTTGCGAGGAATTGATGGGGAAAGTAGGGGTGAAAGTAATCTCGGCAGTGTTGTAATCAATAGTATAATCGTGTTGCTCACCTCTTTTTAAAGTAATTCCGTTTACGTAAATAACTTCGCTACCAGAAATTACCACAATATTTTGTTCTCCATTTGCTCCATATAATTTATAAGGCCCTTGGTTTCCTTCTACAGCGCTAATGTTTTGTGTGGTAAACTTTCCTTTAACCAAAGCTCCAGAAGCAGTGATGAATGTTTTTTGCTCTCCATCATCTAATGTAACATCAATTTTGGCTCCGTTAATTTTTTTGGTAAAAGCCATAAAATAACTATCCTGATTTGTTAAATCAACATCTCCAGCTTTAATGTTCCAAGTATCTGTAAAAAGTTCTATAAAAACCCTGTCAAACTCATTAATACTTTGTGATATTCCGTTTTCTTGAATAGGTAAATTAGAGTCTTTTATACTGGCTCTAATTTTTAAGTTTTCTGATAAATTCCCCGTGATTTGTAAATCTAATCCAGAGTTTAATACAGAACCCTGATTGTTACCTACTGTAATTCCTCTAGTGATATTACCATAAGTATTTAAATCTCCAAAAAAATCGTTTTTATTAAAGCTTTTACCTAAAGAAAAGGTGCTTGCCGAAGGTGTGGCTTTTGGAATAATTAAATTTTTGTCAAACGGACTATAAGTTTGTGTTAAAAACGATGGATAATTAAAGTAGCTAACTTTTAGTTGTTGAGGTGTTTTATTATAAAAATAAAGCTGTCCTTTTTGTGGATTAAAATAATATTGGGTTGATGGAATAATATTTCCATCGGTATCTTTTACTTCAAAATTTACAGGACTAATAGCAACATTTTCTAGAACAATGGTGTCTTGACTAGTGGTGATGTTTTTGCTCACACGATTTTTGTTTACTATTTGCCCAAAAGAGCTATAGCATAGGAGATATAAGAAAATAAATTTGAATACTTTCATTAATTAACAAACGTGTGTAGAACTAATTTAGTGAACTATTTGTCAAAAAACGATTTTGAAAAAAAGAGATAAAAAAAAGCTTATTTTTTACGCTCCACAACGTAATCTATCATGGTTAATAAAGATGCTTTGTATTCAGTATCTGGATAAGTGTTTAAAATATCCAAAGCTTTGTTTTTGTAATCGTGCATTCTCTCGGTGGTATATGCTAAACCATTGTGGTCTTTTACAAACTGAATAACTTCTTTTACTCTTTTTTTATCAGTGTTATGGTTTTTAACAGAGTTAATCAACCATTTACGGTCTTTATCACTACAGTTGTTTAGGGTGTGAATTAAAGGCAAAGTCATTTTTTGTTCTTTAATATCAATTCCCGTAGGTTTTCCTATTTGTTCATCGGAGTAATCAAACAAGTCGTCTTTTATTTGGAAAGCAATACCAATATACTCTCCAAACAAACGCATTTTATCAACCTCTTCTTTGTTAGCACCAACAGATGCTGCTCCAATTCCACAACAAGCAGAAATTAAAGTAGCTGTTTTTTGTCTGATAATTTCAAAATAAACTTCTTCTGTAATATCTAAACGTCTGGCTTTTTCTATTTGTAATAATTCTCCTTCACTCATTTCTCGCACTGCGATAGAAATCAGTTTTAGAATATCAAAATCATCATTATCTATACTTAATAACAATCCTTTAGAAAGTAAAAAATCACCTACTAAAACAGCAATTTTATTTTTCCAAAGTGCATTTATAGAAAAGAATCCTCTACGTTTATTACTGTCATCTACCACATCATCATGCACCAAAGTTGCGGTGTGTATAAGTTCTATAACAGCAGCACCTCTATAAGTTCTCTCGTTAAAATTTCCGTTAGAAACCATTTTAGCAACAAGAAAAACAAACATAGGTCGCATTTGTTTTCCTTTCCTACGAACAATATAGTGGGTAATACGATTTAACAACGGTACCTTGGTTGCCATGGCTTCTTTGAATTTGTTTTCAAAGGCAGCCATTTCTTGGTATATAGGTTGTTGAATGCGTTCTGTTATTTTCATTCCGTAAGGATGCGTTGTTGTGGTGTAAACTTATGAAAAAGTTTTATTTTTCTTGTTGAGATGTTTTTACTCTTTCGGCTGCTTCTATAACTTTAGATTTTAACCCTTCTTTATAAGCTACAATACTATCTAAAACAGTACTGTTAGTAGCTCCAATAATTTGAGCAGCTAAAATACCAGCATTTTTTGCACCATTTAAAGCAACTGTTGCCACAGGAACTCCCCCTGGCATTTGTAGTATAGATAATACAGAATCCCAACCATCAATAGAGTTGCTAGATTTTACAGGTACACCAATAACAGGTAATGGGCTCATAGAGGCTACCATTCCTGGTAAATGAGCAGCACCACCAGCTCCTGCAATAATTACAGAAACACCTCTTTTATGTGCATTGGTAGAAAAATCGAATAATTTTTCTGGAGTTCTGTGAGCAGATACAATATCTACTTCTGTTTCAATTTCAAATTCTTTTAAAATATCAATGGCTTGTTGCATTACTGGTAAATCTGAATCAGATCCCATGACGATGGCTACTTTCATTATCTTTATTTTTTAGTAAAAGGATAAAGAGTAGAAGGAAAAAGGTATTTGCTTGTAGGCTAAAAGTCTTTGTCCTTTTTTCTTTATGTCTTTATAACTGAATTGTTTATTTATAATTATAAAAGGTGATTTATATGATAAAATCCTTTGACCTTTTACGAATTGTCTTTTGACTTATTTTGATATTACTTTAACAGTGTTTTTTACCAATTCTGCTGTTTTACGAGCAATGTTGATGTCTTTATTTACAATGGTTACATGTCCCATTTTACGGAAAGGTTTGGTTGTTTTTTTACCGTAAATATGTGGAGTAACTCCATCTATTTTTAAAATTTCGGTAATGTTTTCATATACTACATCACCTGTGTATCCTTCGGCTCCAACTAAGTTAACCATAATTCCGGCCAATTTACTATCGGTATTTCCTAAAGGTAAATTTAGAATAGTTCTTAAATGTTGTTCAAACTGACTGGTGTGAGATGCTTCAATACTATAATGTCCACTATTGTGTGTTCTTGGAGCAACTTCGTTAATAATAATGTCGTCATTTTCTGTTTGAAACATTTCCACTGCTAATAATCCTACATGTTTAAAAGCATTGGCAACATCCATTGCTACTCTACGAGCTTTGGCAGCAACTTCATCGCTAATACGAGCAGGGCAAATAACATATTCTACTTGATTTGCTTCTGGGTGAAATTCCATTTCTACAACTGGATAAGTTTTTACTTTTCCATCGGCATTTCTAGCAACAATAACTGCTAATTCGTTTTTAAAAGGAATTAACTCCTCGGTAATACACTCGGTATCTGGTAAATTGTTGATATCATCTGTAGAACGAACAATTTTTACACCCATTCCATCATATCCAAATTGAGCAGATTTCCATACAAAAGGGAATTCAGTCAAATTAGCTTCTTTTAATTCGGCTAAAGAATTAAAACGCAGATGAGGAGAAGTAGGAATGTTTTTCGCTTTGTAAAAGTCTTTTTGTTTTCCTTTGTGTTGAATGGTTTCTATCACACTAGGTTGCGGATATACTTTTACACCTTCTTCTTCAAGTTTGTAAAGTGCTTTTATATTAACGTGTTCTATTTCTATAGTTAATACATCTACCTTTTTACCAAAACGATATACGTCGTTGTAATCAAGTAGGTTACCTATAAAAAATTCGTTACAGTAAGGTGCGCAAGGTGCGTCTTTAGAGCTGTCTAAAATACAGGTATGAACATCAAATTTTTGAGTTTCTGCTAAAAGCATACGCCCTAATTGTCCTCCGCCAAGAACCCCTAATTTAAAGTCAGAAGAAAAATAATTTTCCATGGAATAATATTTGGTCGCAAAAGTACGAATAATGAAGGAATTTCTGTTTAAAAATTGGTGATTCTCACAACGCCCCCTTCAAGATAAGCATTGTACTCTCTTAAATAATATTGAGTTTCTCCAATAGTGACTCCAGTTTTATATTGAGTAAACCTAATATCGTCATTAGCACAACCTGCACAAGACATTTCTCCGGTGGCTTCATCAACTTGCATAGGAATGTTACATTCACTAGGTTTTACATAAGGACAACCTAAATCAAAAGCCCTAAAAGTATTGTTTCCATCAATATTAAAAACAATAATTCCTTGATAACCATGTCCAGTTTCTATGGTAAATTGACCTACAAGACTTATGAAATCTGCATTAACATGAAAATTAACATTTACATGAGGAACCAAAGTGTTTTGTTGATTAAAATTGTTTTTAACACAAGCGGTTAAAAGTAGTAAACAACCTAGTAAAATTACTTTTTTAGCTAAGGGTATCATATTTAAAATAATTATGTAGTAAAGATACAGCAATTTTTTAGCTTCCAATTATTTCTATATATTTGTGTATGTCTCATTTCCAAATGGTAATGAGATTTTTTTGTTAAAATATAAAGACGATGAGTGAAGTATCATACTATTCTGAAGAAGGATTTAAGAAATTAAAAGAAGAATTAGAATTTTTAGAGCAAACAGAACGCCCTAGAGTTTCTAACGAAATTGCTGAGGCTAGGGATAAGGGAGATTTAAGTGAGAATGCTGAATATCATGCTGCAAAGGAAGAACAATCTTTATTAGAACTAAAAATAGCAAAGTTAAAAAATGTAGTTGCCAATGCTCGTATTTTAGATGAATCGCAAATAGATACTTCTAAAATATTAGTTCATTCTAAGGTGAAAATTAAGAATGTAGCTAATGGAATGGAGTTTAATTATACGTTGGTGGCAGATTCTGAAACGGATATTAAAAACGGAAAATTATCTGTAAATTCTCCTATTGGTAAAGGATTGCTAGGACATAAGCAAGGAGAGATAGCCGAAATTCAAGCTCCAAATGGGGTGATGAAATTTGAAATTGTAGAGATTTCTAGGTAGTTTTTTAGTACTGAGTACAAAGTAATGAGTGTTTAGTCATTAATTATTTACAATAAACCATTAAAAATGAGCATTTTTACCAAAATAATTAACGGAGAAATTCCAAGTTATAAAATAGCAGAAAACGAAGATTTTTTTGTGTTTTTAGACATCAACCCAAATGCTGCGGGGCACACTTTAGTAGTGCCTAAAAAAGAGGTTAATAAAGTTTTTGATTTGGATGATGAATTATACACCAAATTGTTTCAATATTCTAAAACTATTGCAACTGCTATAGAAAAAGCAGTGCCTTGTAAAAGAGTGGGGATGTCTGTAATTGGTTTAGAAGTACCACATGTACATGTGCATTTAATTCCGCTAAACCAAATGGCTGATGCTACTTTTGGTAAAAAGGAAAAATTAACAGAAGCTGAGTTTAAAGCTTTGGCAGGAAAAATTGCGAGTTATTTGTAAGCACAGTTTTGATAAAATTTTAAACCCCCCATCATAAATTTATGATGGGGGTCTTGTTTTATGCCTGATCTAATATACTGTGCTTTACAGTAGCACTGTATATTCTCCCTATAGGAATTCTTTTGCTGTTAATTTCAACGGAGTTTCCTTCAATAGATCGTGCTTTTTAAAGAGGGTATTGTTAAATTATAATTTACTTAGGAATATTTATCTGAAAAGTACTTCCGGTATGTTGTTGAGATTGTTTTACAAATACTTTTCCGTTGTGGTATTTATTGATAATTCTTTTGGTTAATGATAATCCTAAGCCCCAACCTCTAGTTTTGGTGGTAAAACCAGGTTCAAATATTTTTTTATGTAGGTTTTTAGGAATTCCTTTTCCAGTATCGGTGATTAATATTTTAATTCCAGAATTGCTGTCAATCAATTGGATATCAATATTTCCTTTGCCTTGCATGGCATCAATGGCATTTTTAATAATATTTTCCAGTACCCAACCAAACAGATCTTTGTTTAGCATAATTTTAACTTCCTCTAATGGTTTATTGTAGTTAAAAACAATGTTTTTAGAAGTACGAATTTTAAAATATGCAATGGTATCTTCTATGATGTCAGAAGGATTGTGAAGCTCAAGCGTAGGTTTAGATCCTATTTTAGAAAAACGATTGGCAATAATGTTTAAATGCTCTACATCTTTTTCAATTTCATTTACATAACTAGGATTTATATTTTCTGCACGTAAAATTTCTACCCAACCTAATAAAGAGGATAGAGGTGTTCCTATTTGATGCGCAGTTTCTTTGGCCATTCCACTCCATAATTTATTTTTTTCAGAAACAGCAGAGGCGTTAAAAACAGTATAAATAATGGCTAAAAAAACAATAAAAATAAGAATCAATGCCAAAGGATAAAACCTTAGCTTGTTAAGTATTTCGGAATAAGAATAATAAATGTATTGGTTTTTAGTTTCCGAAATATTAATTTCTATAGGAGGATGAAGAGCTTTCATCTCCTTAAGTTTTTTACTTAAAACCTGTGTTTTTTCTTCGGTTTCGTAGCTAATGTTTTGGTCTAAAAGAATGTTGTCTTTATCATCTGTTACAATCATAGGTATAGAGACATTGTTCTCTATTATTTTAACCAGTAAACTAATATCATCATCTGGTTTTGCTTTGTTAAATTGAAAATAGGCATCAGCTAAAATTTCCATTTTAACAATTTCTTGTCGTTGAAATTCTTTAAAAAATTGATAAGTATTCCATAAAATAATACCCACAATACCCAATGCTAATAAAAGCAGTATTTTTTTAGCTTTAATAATACGAAGAATAGTATTCATTCAGTTATAAATTTATAGGAGTTTTAGCTCCTCTATCATACATAATAATACTGCCTGCAACAGCAACATTTAAACTAAGGGTAGATTTAAATTTTACTAGAAAATGAGATTTCTCTATGGCTTCATTTGATAAACCATGATCTTCAGCACCTAATAAATATACACATCTTTTTGGATGTTGAAAAGTTTCTAAAGGAACTGCTTTGTCATCTAATTCAACCCCAACCAACACAGCACTTTTGGGTAAATGCTTATAAAATTCTTCAAAACTATCATAATGGAAATAGGGCATTGCTCCCACAGCTTTGTGTGTATCGCAAGCTTGTTTGGAATATCTATTTCCAATAGTGTATATAAAACTTGCTCCCATATTTTGAGCAGACCTCCATAAAACTCCTAAGTTTTCTGGAGTTTTTCCATTGTAAATTCCAATACCAAAATAGCCCTGTTCTAAATTATTAACCATGTTTAAGTTTGTCTTTATAAATTGATGGGAGAGAAATATTAAAGAATACAGCTGTTAAACGTATGATAATGATAAATAGTATAGGAGCAATTTGTAAATAAGGATTTGGAACTTCTAATTTCATCAAAAATAAATATAAAAATCCTCCCAAGATACTTGCGGTAGCATAGATTTCTTTTTTGAATACTACCGGAATTCTATTTACAACTACATCTCTTAAAACACCTCCAAAGACTCCGGTGACGGTTCCAAGTAAAATGCAAATGGATGAACTTAAATCGGCTTCTAAACCTATTTGAACTCCTGTTATAGAGAACAGCCCTAAACCTAAAGCATCGTAGAAAAAAATGGGTTTTGAGAAAAAATTCATTTTAGATTTAAAAATCATGGCTACGGTTGCTCCGGTAATTACTGCATAAATAATAGAGTTGTTGTACAGCCAAAAAACTTGTCTGTCTATAAGAATATCTCTTAGAGTTCCGCCACCTACGGCAGTAATAAAGGCAACAATTAAAACGCCAAAAGGATCTAACCTTTTTTTCATGGCGATTAAAGCTCCCGAAACAGCAAAAACAAAAGAACCAGAGATGTTGATGTATTCTATAATAGTATCCATAATTACTTACCTGTTAACATTCTTTTGATTTCGTTTAATTTCATCAATGCTTCTACTGGAGTAAGATTATCGATATTGGTGGCTAAAATTTCTTCCTTAATATCTTCTAATAGAGGATCGTCTAATTGGAAAAAACTTAGTTGATAATCATCTTCTTTTCCTACAGATTCAATTTTGGCTTTGTTGTTTTCTAAACCGTGACTTTTTTCTAGTTGAGTTAACATTTTATTGGCTCTGTGAATTACAGCTTGAGGCATTCCGGCTAACTTGGCTACATGAATACCAAAACTGTGTTCGCTTCCTCCGGCAGTTAATTTACGTAAGAAAATAACTTTATCTTTTAACTCTTTTACAGATACGTTAAAGTTTTTAACACGAGTAAAGGTACTTGCCATATCATTTAGTTCGTGATAATGTGTGGCAAATAATGTTTTTGCCTGGCTAGGATGCTCGTGTAAATATTCTGCAATGGCCCAAGCAATAGAAATTCCATCATAAGTACTAGTTCCACGTCCAATTTCATCTAACAAAATCAAACTGCGTTCTGATACGTTGTTCAAAATACTAGCAGTTTCATTCATTTCTACCATAAAAGTAGATTCTCCCATAGAAATATTATCACTGGCTCCTACACGAGTAAATATTTTATCTACTACTCCAATTCTAGCTTGTTGTGCAGGTACGTAACTTCCCATTTGTGCCAATAAAACAATCAATGCAGTTTGTCTTAAAATGGCCGATTTACCAGACATGTTTGGTCCGGTAATCATAATAATTTGTTGCTGATTTCTATTTAGATTGATATCATTAGCAATATATTCTTCTCCAAAAGCCAATTGTTTTTCAATCACAGGATGACGACCGTTTTTAATTTCAATTTCGGTACTTTCATCAATGGTTGGGCGAACATAGCTGTTTTGCATGGCCAATGTGGCAAATCCACACAAACAATCTAACTGAGCAACTAAGTTTGCGTTTAACTGAATAGGTTGAATATAATCAATTAAAAACTGAATTAATTTGCTAAATATTTGTTGTTCTAATTGAGCTATTTTTTCTTCGGCACCTAAAATTTTGGTTTCGTATTCTTTTAACTCTTCGGTAATATATCTTTCAGCATTCACCAAAGTTTGTTTTCTAATCCAATCTTCTGGAACCTTGTCTTTATGAGTGTTTCTTACTTCTATATAATATCCAAAAACATTGTTAAAGGCTATTTTTAATGAAGTAATTCCGGTTCTTTCCGTTTCTCTTTTTACCAGATTGTCTAAATAATCTTTACCAGAGTTAGAAATGTTTCTAAGTTCGTCAAGTTCTTCAGAAACTCCAGAGGCAATGGCATTTCCTTTGTTAATGCTTACCGGAGCATCGCTCACCAAAATAGTGGCAATTTTTTCTCTTAATAAAGTACAATCTTGTAACTGTTCACCAATGGCTTTTAGGGTGATATTATCACTTTGTTCAGCAGCTTTTTTTACAGGAATAATAGCATCTAAAGATTGTTTTAAATAAACTACTTCTCTAGGATTTATTTTTCCTGTAGCCACTTTAGAAATCAATCGTTCAATATCACTAATTTGTTTGATTTGATATTGAGTGGTTTTGTAAAAATCATCATGATTCATAAAGTAATTTACCACTTCATGTCTTTTGATAATTTGATTGGATTCTTTTAAAGGCAAGGCCAACCAACGTTTTAACAAACGTGCTCCCATTGGGGAATTGGTTTGGTCTATAATGCTTAAAAGTGTAACGGCATTTTCGTTGGTAGAATGATATAATTCCAAATTACGAACTGTAAACCTGTCCATCCAAACATATTCATTTTCGTGAACTCGTTGAATAGCAGTAATGTGATTTAGTTGATTGTGTTGCGTTTCTGATAAATAGTATAAAATAGCTCCAGAAGAAATAATTCCTTCGGGCAAATTTTCTACACCATATCCTTTTAAAGAATTTACTTTAAAGTGATTTAAAAGACTTTCAGTAGCAAATTCTATTTGAAAAACCCAATCATCTAAATAAAAAGTATGAAATCTATCTCCAAAAGTTTCGTTAAACAAAACTTTGTTTTTCTTTTCTACTAAAACTTCACTTGGCGAAAAGTTTTGTAATAATTTATCTATATAAGCAGTATCTCCTTGAGCAGCTAAAAATTCTCCTGTAGAAATATCCAAAAAAGAAACCCCTAAATTTTTCTTTCCAAAGTGTACAGAAGCTAAAAAGTTATTGTTTTTAGATTGTAAAACCTCATCATTTAAAGCAACTCCCGGAGTTACTAATTCTGTAACACCACGTTTTACAATGGTTTTGGTCATTTTAGGGTCTTCTAACTGATCGCAAATAGCCACACGTAATCCAGATTTTACCAGTTTAGGTAAATAAGTGTTTAAGGAATGATGTGGAAATCCTGCCAATGCAGTTTCAGAATCGCTACCCGCTCCACGTTTGGTTAGGGTAATGTTTAAAACTTTAGCGGCTTTTATGGCATCGGTACCAAAAGTCTCGTAAAAATCTCCTACTCTAAACAACAACATCGCATCAGGATATTTAGCCTTAATACCGTTGTATTGTTTCATTAAAGGAGTTTCTTTTTTTGCTTTGGTTTTAGCCACTAGTATGATTTTTTTTAGATTCTTAGCGAAATTAAATTTTTTAAGGAAAAGGAAGAAAGATAAGTTAAAAAGTTATTAAGGTTCTATTGACAATTTCATCAGTTTTAATAGAAATACGCTAATTTTGACACTTCTTAAAATAAAAACGATGCGTAAACTTAAAAACAAAGAATTAAATAGGTTAGATGTTGAGGCTTTTAAAGCATCAGATAAAACACCTTTAATTGTAGTTTTAGACAATATTAGAAGTTTAAATAATATTGGTTCTGTGTTTAGAACAAGTGATGCATTTGTAATTGAGAAAATTTATTTGTGTGGAATTACAGCTACTCCGCCCAACAAAGAAATTCACAAAACAGCTTTGGGAGCTACAGAATCTGTAGATTGGGAATATGTAGAAGATACCTTGACTTTGGTTGAAAAATTAAAAGCAGATCAGGTAAAAGTTTGTGCCATTGAACAGGCAGAAAACAGTGTGAAATTACAAGACTTTACAGTAGAACCAAATCAGAAATATGCGATTGTGATGGGGAATGAGGTTAAAGGTGTTCAGCAAGAAGTAATTAACCAATCTGATTTTTGTATTGAAATTCCACAATACGGAACCAAACACTCTTTAAACATTTCTGTTACTACCGGAATTGTACTTTGGGATTTATTTAAAAAGTTTAAGTTTTAAAATCTTTTTGTTTTTTTTCTCGTATGTAAAATATGAGGAAATTCTTTTTAATAATATTTGGGGTTTTGTTTTTTGCAATTGGATGCAGTAGTGAATCTATTGCTGCTGAGGAGGTTGTTTATAACTCTGTAGATAATGAAGATATCACAGTTGATAGCTTAGGTTTAAATGGCAGTTATAAAATATTGTCTTTGGGAGATAGTTATACTATTGGACAAAGTGTTTGTAATACTTGTCGTTTTCCAGAGCAATTAAAACAAAAAATATTGAGTGGTTTTTCTGATGTAAAAACTATTGATTTAAAAATTGTAGCCAGAACAGGGTGGACAACCACAAATCTTTTAAATTCATTATCCTCTCAAGAAATAGGGATGGATTATGATTTTGTGACTTTATTAATAGGAGTAAATAATCAATATCAAGGAATATCTTTAGAGGTTTATAAAAAGGAATTTCCAGAATTGGTTGCTAAAGCAATTACTTACGCTAATGGCGATATTAATCATGTAGTTGTGTTGTCTATTCCAGACTATGCTTATACTCCCTTTGGGCAAGGAGATTCAACTATTTCAGAAGAAATATTGGATTACAATCAATTTGCCAAAAACTATTGTGAGGCTAATGGAATTACTTTTTTGAATATTACGGATATTACCCAACAAGGTTTAAATAATCCTGCTTTGGTAGCTAATGATGATTTACACCCGTCTGCTTTGTCCTATGAAAAATTTGTAAAAAGATTATTGCCTTTGTTTATAGAAAAAATGAAGGACTAAAATTTATAGTTAACACCTGTAGAAACCCCTAATAAATAAGGTTTATTATCTGTGTTGTTAAAAGTTTGTGTTTGCATTTTTAACATAGGTGATAGGTTAAAAAACCACTTATTGCTAAAGTGATACTCTACAGCAGTTCCTAGGTTAAAACTAAAGTTTACATCGTTTAAGTTAGTAGCTTCTCCGTCTGAATAACTAAAGTTTGGATTTTCAACCTGTAAGTTGTTGGTGGTTAAAAATAAGCTGCTCAACCCTCCAACCAAATGAAATTGAAGTTTGTTGGTTTCAAACAATTGATAGTTTACTTCAATAGGAATTTCTATATACCCAAAACTTTGTCTAAGTTGATTGTTACTAGTGTTGTTTTGGACTAGTTCGTTAATCATTTTGTTGTTTGCAACATTACTAATTTCGCTGTTTTTATCAATAGTCGGTTTACTAATGTTATTGCTAGAGTTTGCAAATGAAGAACTCCTGTTGATACTTGCAATACTGATGTTCTCTGTGGTTTGTGCCAAATCCATTTTATGAATCCCTGTCTGAACTCTCCACTTTTTAGAAACTTGATAAGCGATTTTTAAACCAAAAGAAATTGAGTTTTCTCCATTTTTTTGAGCATGGTCTAAACGACTATCAACTGGCGATTTGTTTGAAAGGGTATTGTAGAATAATTCAGAAACTACTGGTGCTATACTCCAGTGTTTTTTAGGATTAGTTGTATTTGGAACTTCCTTTTTTACTACATCTGCTAAATCTTGTTTTTTAGAAATACTAGCAATAGTTGTAGGTTGTTCAATATTATTTTTAGGGCTATCTGTTTTTGTGTTTTGGTTGGGTTTTATTATTTCTGCAGTGGCAAAATTATTTTTAATCGCTTTAGGGGTGTTGTTGGTTGTTTTAAAATTATTAGGAGTTGGGATATTATTGTTAGGAGTTTTGTTTTTATGAATATTGCTACTTAAGTGTTTTTTGTTTTTAGGGGTGTCTGTTTTTGTGTTACTCGCAATATTAGGCAGCGAGTGTTCTTTTGTAGTATTTTTATTGGTCAAAATGGTGTCAACATTTTTTTTGTTTTCAATCACTGTTTTTGTCGCCACTTGTGGGTTTACTTCATTAGTGTTGTTGTTAAAAAGAAAAAATCCAATAACAAACAAAGCAGCAACAGTACCTGAAAACCACCAAATAAAACCTTTCTTAGATTTTTTAGGGCTAGCCATAGATTGTTCAATTTTATTCCAAACCGCTGGGTTTGGCGTCATTTCCAAATCCTTTAGTTTTTCTTGAAACAATCTTTCTATGTTTTTTGGTTCCTTCATTTATATGGAATTCAGATTTTGTTGCTGATGAGTTTCTAATGTTGTTTTTAAAATCATTTTGGCTCTAGATAAATTAGATTTTGACGTCCCTTCTGATATGGCTAACATTTTAGCAATTTCTTTATGAGAATAACCATCTAGCACATAAAGGTTAAAAACCAATCTATATCTGTTAGGAAGTTTTTGAATACACGTCAACAATTCGTCAATACTAGTGTTTTCTTCATCAATTTCTACCTCGGTATCTTCTAGATGTTCTTCGGTTAATAAAGGAAAAACCTTTTCTTTTCTATACTTTTCTAAAGCCGTATTAATCACGATTCTTTTCATCCAACCTTCAAAGGAACCTTTGTGTTGGTATTGATCTATTTTTTTTAAAATACTAATAAATCCATCGTGTAAAGTATCTTCTGCTTCTTCTTGATTGCGCGAATATTTGTAGCAAACTGCATAAAGTTTAGGAGCAAACAACTCATATAGCTTAGATTGCGATTGAGTTTTGTTTTGCTGGCATTCTTTAATGAGCTTTTTAATATCCATACATTAGATTACGAATGATACTAATTTAGTTCTAATTTTGACTAGAATCAATTACTGGTACGGTAAAGGTTTCGTAAATGTCATCATCATTTTCGTCTTTACCTTTCCAAATTTTAAAGATATACTCATCTTCTTGAGCAGCAGTTAATTTAAATGTGTAATCTTTGTTAATTACTGGCCCAGTTGCCGATACATCTTCGTTAACATAAGAAATAACCGCTACAATTCTTTCCTTGTTGTTGTGTTCAAAATACAATTGATAAAAGTTATGTGAACTATTTGGTAAGTTATAGTTGATGGTGATATCATACTTTTCATTTAATTCAAAAGAACTTGGTAAAGTAATAGATTCAACAGGTAGGGTATCAAAACGATAGTTTAAGTTACAGTCATCATCATCTTTTATACATGATGTTAAAAAAAGTGCGAAAATTGAAATAAATAATAAACGTTTCATAATTTTTTGATTAATGGTTTCTATTAAATAGATGTTGAACTTTGCGAAAGGTTGCGTTGAGGTTGTCAAAAAAAAATAAAAGGTAAACTAGGCTAATAATAAAGGTTAAACGTATCATATCTTTTTAATTGGGGTTTATTAAATAGATGCAATCCTTTATAAAAGGTTGCGTGACAAATTTCTGAAATAAGTATAATTAGAACTATGATTAAAATCATAATCCTCTGTTTTATAGTGTAATAAAGTTTTTTGCTTATTGTTTGGTGTTAATAACCAATGGAATGGTGTAAGTGGAGGTTACAGGAATTCCTCTTTTTTGCGCAGGATGTATGGCAGGTAAAGATTGGATGATCTTTTGAATTTCTATAGATAAATTAGGGATTTTTATTTTTAAAGAATCTTTAGCAATTATCTTGTTGCATAAAAAAACGCCATTTTTATCAATGGTAAAATTAATTTGTAAAGTGTCAGAAATATTTTCTTTACTAATAAATTTTAAATGTTGAACTCGACTACTAATTTCTTGATGAATGGATTGTTCAAAACAAGTTTTACTTTCTTCAAAATTTAATAAAGCATCGCAGTTTTTAAATTGTGGAAACTGATCTATTTGCGTAAAATCTATAGCCTCAATTTTTTTAGACTCTCCTTTGCATAGTGCGGAGGTCACCGAACAAATCTTTTCGCAAGAGAAAAGAGTCAAAGCTAAAATAATGGCAATTAGTTTGTTCATGTGTATATGCTCGTTAAGTTCAAAAATACATTTTTTTAAGAAGATTGCTGTATATTGCTTTAAAAGAAAGGCTGTTATGGATTATATATTACTGTTTTTTGGTTTTTTTCTGGTTATTGGAGGAATTATAGGTTCTTTTTTACCCGTTGTGCCAGGTCCACCTACAGGTTGGTTGGGTTTGTTGTTGTTAAATTTAACATCAAAAGTAATAACAGATTGGACTTTTTTAGGAGTTACATTGGCCATTGCCATACTCGTGGTAATTGCCGATTATATAATTCCTGCTTTAGGTGCTAAAAAGTTTGGTGGTAGTAAATATGGAATTTGGGGTTCAACCATTGGGTTGATTGTAGGATTGCTTTTTACGCCAATAGGAATGATTTTATGTTTGTTTTTAGGAGCGTTTATAGGGGAGTTAATTCACGATAGTAAAAACATTCAAAAAGCAATTAAAGCCTCTTTAGGTTCAGTAATTGGGTTCTTTTTTTCTACAGCAATTAAGTTAATTGTAGGGATTGTTTTTTTGGTCTATTTTGTTAAAATAGTCATAGAAAACAAAGCTGCTTTCTTTTAATAAAACAGTTGTAAATAAAAAAAGCAACCCGTAAAAGGGAAGCTTTCCATTGGTAATTAAACCCTAAAACTACTCTCGTAGTTCTACAACAACAAGGCAAAGGTAGTTTTTTTGATGAATTAAGCATAATACCAAGTTGTTTATTTTTAGTAGATTATTATGTATGCTGTTTCAAAATTTGTTTTACCAAATATTCAGCGTTAAATTCTCAATACTCAATACTTAGTACTCGATACTAAATCATTATCTTTGCCAGCTAAGAATTAACGCATTATACATTAAATAAGTACCAGCATGCAATTATCAGAACAAGAAATTGTAAGAAGAGAAAAGCTTGACAAATTAAGAGCTTTAGGAATTAACCCATATCCAGCGGATTTATTTCCAGTAGATAACTATTCTAAACAAATTAAGGAAGGATATGAAGAAGGGAAGAAAGTAGTAATTGCTGGACGTTTAATGCGAAAGAAAATTCAAGGAAAAGCTTCGTTTGCAGAGTTACAAGATGCAGAAGGAAGAATTCAGATTTACTTTAATCGTGATGAAATTTGTACAGGAGAGGACAAAACTTTGTACAACGATGTTTTTAAAAAGTTATTAGACTTAGGAGATTTTATTGGAGTAGAAGGAGAGTTGTTTAAAACACAAGTAGGAGAAATTTCTGTAATGGTTCGCGATTTTAAATTGTTGAGTAAAGCGTTAAGACCTTTACCATTACCTAAAACCGATGCAGAAGGAAATACCTATGATGAATTTAACGATCCAGAATTGCGTTACCGTCAGCGTTATGCAGATTTAGTGGTAAATCCACATGTAAAAGAAGTATTTGTAAAGCGTACCAAGCTATTTAACGCTATGCGTAATTTCTTTAACGAAGCAGGATATTTTGAAGTAGAAACTCCAGTGTTGCAACCTATTGCAGGAGGAGCATCAGCAAGACCATTTATTACACATCACAATTCTTTAGACATTCCATTGTATATGAGAATTGCAAACGAATTATACCTAAAACGTTTAATTGTTGGTGGTTTTGATGGAGTGTATGAGTTTTCTAAAAACTTCCGTAACGAAGGAATGGATAGAACTCACAATCCAGAGTTTACGGCTATGGAAATATATGTGGCTTATAAAGATTACAACTGGATGATGGAGTTTACCGAAAACTTGTTAGAGCACTGTGCTATGGCGGTAAACGGAACTACTGATATTGTTTTTGGAGAACACCAAGTTAGTTTTAAAGCTCCATTTGCTAGAGTAACTATGGCAGATTCTATTAAGCATTTCACAGGTTTTGATATTACTGGTAAAAATGAAGATGAGTTAAGAGCTGCTGCTAAAGAAATGGGTATCGAAGTAGATGATACCATGGGGAAAGGAAAGTTAATTGATGAAATGTTTGGAGAAAAATGTGAAGGAAACTACATTCAACCAACTTTCATTACCGATTATCCAAAAGAAATGTCTCCGTTGTGTAAAGAACACAGAGATAATCCTGAGTTAACAGAGCGTTTTGAGTTGATGATTTGTGGAAAAGAAGTTGCCAATGCATATTCTGAATTAAACGATCCTATTGACCAAAGAGAACGTTTTGAGGCTCAATTAAAATTAGCAGAAAGAGGAGATGATGAAGCATCGAACTTTATAGATGAAGATTTCTTACGTGCTTTAGAGTACGGAATGCCTCCAACGTCTGGTTTAGGAATTGGAATGGATCGTTTGATTATGTATTTAACCAACAATCAATCTATTCAAGAAGTATTGTTCTTCCCTCAAATGAGACCAGAGAAAAAGAAAATTTCAGTAGAATTAACAGATAACGAAAAAGCAATTTTAGACATTTTACAAAAAGAAGCTAAAATGGATATTGCAGCGTTAAAGAATGCAGCCGGATTAAGTGGTAAAGGTTGGGACAAAGGAATGAAAGGTCTTAGCAAGCACAACTTAATTAAAGTTGAGGTTGAAGGAGATGTTAAAAATGTAGTGTTGCAAGAGTTGTAACCAAATCATAATAAATTATAAAAAGTCCTGTTATTTACTTAGCAGGACTTTTTTTGTGCTTAAAGAATGTTAACATTTTGTTTAATGAGTATTTAAAATTTGTTGAACCATTACAAGTGTATTATCTTTAATACATTACAAAAACAAAAATTTATGTTAAAGAAAATATTAAAAGGATTAGCCATTTTTATAGGAGTTATATTTCTGTTGCTGTTAATAATTCCTTTTGCCTTTAAAGGAAAAATAACCAAAATAGCCAAAGAACAAATCAATAATAGTATAAATGCTAATGTTGATTTTCAAGATTTATCCATTTCCTTAATCAGAAATTTTCCAAATGTTTCTGTGGATTTACAAAACTTGTCAGTTATAAACAGAGCTCCTTTTGCTGGAGATACTTTGGCGGCAGTGGGACATACCTACATCAACATCAATTTAAAAAGTTTGATGGGTGATGTGCCTCAAATCAATAGTATAAAATTAGCAGATGCTTATGTGAATGTAAAGGTAAATAAAGACAGTATTGCAAATTATGATATTACATTTCCATCCGAAGAAAAAGAAGAAATAGTTGAAGAAGATTCGGCTCCATTCTCTTTAGCTATTCAAGAATATAGTTTAGAAAATATCAATCTAACTTATGTAGATGAAGTGAGTAATATGAGTGCTAAGGTGGTAAATTTTAATCATAATGGTAGTGGAGATTTATCTCAAAACAAAGTTGATTTAGATACACATACAACTGCCGATGCCATTTCTTTTATGATGGATGAGGTAGCTTATTTAAAAGATTTAAAACTAAATTACGATGCAGTTGTTGGGGTTGATTATGCCAATGATTTAAAACTAATTTTTAAAAATAACATAGCTCAAATTAACGATTTAAACTTGGTTTTTGATGGTGTTTTTGTAATGTTAAAAGAGGCTTATGATTTAGATTTTACTTTTAAATCAGAGAAATCTGAGTTCAAAAGTTTGTTGTCTTTAATTCCAAATGCATACACCGCAGATTTTCCAAATGTACAAACTACAGGAGCTCTAGATTTTAGCGGAAAAGTAAAAGGACAATATTCTGATACCACCATTCCTACTTTAGATATTGTGTTAAAAACAGATAACGCAAGTTTAAAATATCCAGATTTACCTAACAAAATAGAAAATATAAATGTAAATGCCCAAATAACAAATACCACAGGAATTATGGATGATGTTGTGGTTGAGGTAAAAAACTTTGGGTTTAAAATTGCCAAAGATGTTTTTGCAGCCAATGCTTTGGTAACCAAACCTATTTCAAACCCAACGGTAAAGGCAACAGTAAACGGACAGGTAGATTTAGGAAATCTAAAAAACGCCTATCCAATTCCTCCTTTAGATTACGATTTAAAAGGAATAGTAAAAGCCAATATTTCTACAGCTTTTGATATGAATGCTATTGATAAAGAGCAATACGATAAAATTAAAAGTAGTGGAGATATAGTTTTGCAAGGAGTTTCTGTTGGTTCAGAATATACGCCTAAGCCTATTTTTGTAAAAAAGGCAGCAATGGTTTTTAATACTCAAAATGTTACTTTAAAAGAGGCAAGTATAACCACTGGAGATTCAGATTTACAGTTTAATGGAGCTTTGGATCATGTTTATGGATATGTTTTTTCTGATGGAACCTTAAAAGGAAGGTTAGATGTTACTTCTAATCTTTTTAAAGTGGGAGATTTTTATGAAAGTGATACTACTACAGTAGCTGTAACTACCGATACTTTGTCAACAGAGCAGTTTAAAATTCCAGAAAACATTAATTTTTATGGAAGTGTATCCGCTAAAAAGGTGATGTATGATAATATTGAATTGGATAATTTTAAAGGAAAAACAGTTGTAGAAAATCAACGCATTACATTTAAAGATACTCAAGCAAATATGTTTAAAGGAACTATGTCTATGGATGGATATGTAGATACAAAACCAAATCCGACAGCGTATAATTTTGATATGAAATTAAAGCAATTTGACATTGCAAGTGCCTTTAATGGAATGGATATGTTGAAAAAAATAGCGCCTATTATTGGAGCGTTCAACGGTCGTTTTGATACGGATTTAGATATAGAAGGAGCTCTAGGAAATGATTTTATGCCAGATTTATCTCAGTTAACAGGAGGGGCTTTTGCCAACTTGCAAGTAGATAAAATTGATGCAAGCAAAAATAAGTTTTTGAGTTTGGCAGAAAATAAAATGAGTTTTTTAGACTTTGATAAAACAGATTTAAAAGATTTAAAAACCAAAGTGACTTTTCAAGATAGCAAGGTAAACGTACAGCCATTTACTTTAAAATATAAAGATATTCCAATTACTATTGGAGGAAGTCATAGTTTTGACAATCAAATGAATTATGATTTAAAATTAGATTTACCAGCAAAATATTTAGGAAAGGAAGCTCAAAGTTTGGTAAGCAAATTAAGCGGAGCAGATCAAGAAAACATAAGAATTCCTTTAGATGTTAAGGTTGGTGGAACAATCACCAAACCTACAGTAGTACCAGGAATGAAAGACGCAGTAACTGATTTGACTAAAAAAGTAGTTGAGAATGAAAAAAAGAAAGCTACAGATAAAGTAAAAAATGAAGTTTCTAAAAAAATAGATCAATTCTTAGGAGGGAAAAGCAATAATTCTTCTGATAGTACACAAACAGAAGAAAAAACTACTCAAGAAAAAGCCAAAGACGCCGGGAAAAAATTATTAAAAGGATTGTTTGGAAAGTAGGTCTAGGTGATAAAAAAAACAATGAGCTATAAATCACAATCTCGACAGTCTGAATTTATTTAAGAACTTCATCAAGTTTTAAATAAAAGTCAAAATAATGATAACATAAAAAAGCGCCCAATTGGGCGCTTTTTGTTTTGTATAAAATAGAATTCTTATTTCTCTACTTTTAAAATATCTTTAATCAATTCCTCAAATTGCTGTTTTGGTAATGCTCCTTGAGCCATTTGTGGTTTTTCTCCTTTTGGGCAAAATAATAAAGAAGGAATTGAACGAATTCCAAAGGCACCAGCCAATTCTTGTTCAGCTTCTGTGTCTACTTTGTAGATATTGATTTTTCCATCGTATTCTTTGCTTAATTCATCTAATAATGGAGCTAAAGCTTTACAAGGTCCACACCAATCTGCATAAAAATCGATGATTGCAGGAAGTTCTCCAGCAAAATCCCATTCCTGAGATTTTTCAAAATTAAATACTTTGTCTAAAAAATCTTGTTTGGTTATTGTTTGTACCATTCTGTTGTTGTTTTGGGTTTTCTTTTCAAATATATTGTTTACTGAGTCGGTTATCAGTAACAAAAATTACAAAGCCATTTGGTGAGTCATTTCGAGTAAGATTTATTGAAATGGAATGAAAATAAATTTTGTATAGAGAAGTGTATTGTAGGTTGTTCTCGATACTTGTTTTATCCATTGCATTTCTAAAACAAACTCGAACTGACAAGGATTTTATCAATTCGAGTATTATTATAAAATAGCCTTTTCTATAATTTCCTTGATAAAGGGACTTTTTTCATTAGCTAAAATAGCTTCTAATGTTGCTTTGTTGTCTGTTAGCAAGTCATTATTAGCAACTACAATATTAATAGCTTCTAACTTAATGGCTCCATTTTTCATGCCTAAAGCCTTGCTAATAAAAGTTTTTTCATCTGCACTATTAACACCTATAAACTTAAGAGTTAACAATCCAGCCAATACATCTTTATTGGCAATAGCATCATTTAATTTTGTTGCTAAAATCGCTGGATTTACTTTGTTGGCTAAAGGTTCAATCTCAGTTAAAAGTTCTGCTCTATCTTCGTTAGAACGTGCTTTTAAATATTTACCAGCTAATGTTATAATAGCATCGTATGAAGCATCATTTTTAGGAGCGGTAGTTTTCTTTTCTTCTTTGGCCCAAGAATCTGTCAATCCAACAGTTCTGTTAAAAATTAATTTGTCTGATGTACTATCAACATCTGCACAAAAATATCCTTTACGTTGAAATTGGAATCTATCTCCAGGTTTAGAGTTTAACAAACTAGGTTCTACTAAAGCCGTAATAACTTCTAAAGAATTTGGGTTGATAAACTGTTTAAAATTGATGTCTTTATGGCTGTCTGGAGCTTCATCTTTAAACAAACGATCATATAAATTTACTTGAGCTTTTACAGCGTGTTTTTTTGAAACCCAGTGAATGGTTCCTTTTACTCTACGTTTACTTGCTTCGGTTCCAGAACCTGAACGAGAATCTAAATCAGCAGTACAATGAACTACAGTAATATTTCCGTTTTCGTCTTTTTCTACAGATTCTGCTTTAATGATATAAGCGTTTTTCAAACGAACTTCACCACCAATTTTAAGTCTAAAGAATTTTTTATTGGCTTGTTCTCTAAAATCTTCTCTTTCTATAAATAATTCTTTTGCAAAAGGAACTTCTCTTTCTCCAGCAGTTTCATCTTCTGGGTTGTTCTCAGCAATTAAAATTTCTTCTTTATCAGCAGGATAATTGTCAATCACTAATTTAATAGGATCTAACACCGCCATCACACGTGGTGCTGTTTTGTTTAATTCATCCTTAATACAGAATTCTAACAAAGCTACATCAGTTACGTTGTCTCTTTTAGAAATCCCTGCAATTTCACTAAATTTTCTGATAGAATTTGGAGTATATCCTCTACGTCTTAAACCAGAAATAGTAGGCATACGAGGATCGTCCCAACCTGCAACAAGGTTTTCTTGTACCAATTGTAACAATTTACGTTTACTCATTACCGTATAACTAATGTTTCTACGAGCAAATTCACGTTGTTTTGGTTGTATTTTATCAGCATCAGCTACTTGAGCCAAGTACCATTCGTACAAATCTCTATGGCTTTTAAATTCCAAAGTACATAAAGAGTGAGTAATGCTTTCTAAATAATCAGATTCACCATGAGTCCAATCGTACATTGGGTATATTACCCAATCATTTCCTGTTCTGTGATGTGCTTTTTTAAGAACACGATACATAATAGGGTCACGCATATGCATGTTATTGTGCTGCATGTCTATTTTGGCACGTAATATAGCTTCTCCTTCTTCAAACTCTCCATTCTTCATTTTTTCGAACAAAGCCAAGTTTTCTTCAACAGAAGTATTTCTATAAGGTCCTGCCACACCAGGTTCGGTAGGTGTTCCTTTTTGTTTTGCTATTTCTTCAGAAGATTGCATATCAACATAAGCATTTCCTGCTTTAATGATTTCAATCGTCCAGTCGTATAATTGTTGAAAATAGTCAGAAGAATATAATTCTTTATCCCATTTAAAACCTAACCATTGTACATCGCGTTTAATGGCATCTACATACTCCTGCTCTTCTTTGGCAGGGTTGGTATCGTCAAAACGTAAATTTACAGGAGCGTTGTACTTTTCTCCCAATCCAAAGTTTAAACAAATAGAAGCGGCATGCCCAATGTGTAAATATCCATTAGGTTCTGGTGGAAAACGGAATCTTAGATTTTTAGGATCTAATCCATTTGCCAAATCTTCTTCTATAATTTGTTCTATAAAGTTCAATGATTTTTTATCTACCATTTCAACAAAAGTAATCAGTTATTAAGTCTGCAAATTTACAGAAAACAGAATGAATAGGATGAAATATACATCTTAAGTTAAAATATGTTATGTTTTGGATATATATGGTTGTTTATTGTCAGATTCAAAATGTATTTTTGGAAATAAGTAGGCGTTTTTATTAATTTTAATTTATCAGGATGAGCATTACACTAATAATTAACAAAAAAAAACACACAGTTGATGTAGATGAAGACACGCCTTTGCTTTGGGTGTTAAGAGACACATTAAATTTGGTGGGAACCAAGTTTGGTTGTGGAATTGAACAGTGCGGTGCTTGTACGGTACATATAAATGGAGATGCAATGCGTAGTTGTACGTTACCTGTTTCCTTGTTAAAAAATGCAGAAATTACAACTATAGAAGGGTTGTCTGATGACAATTCTCATCCGGTACAGGTTGCTTGGAAAGAAATAGATGTACCTCAATGCGGTTACTGTCAATCTGGACAAATTATGACTGCTTCGGCATTGGTAAACAAAAACAATAATCCTAGCAATGATGAAATAAAACAAGCAATGAAAGGGAATATTTGTAGATGTGCTACTTATAAGAGAATAGAAGAAGCGGTTTATGTGGCGGCAAAATTAACTCAAGAAAAAGCATAAATAATGGAAACAAAGTCGTCATTACAAGTTGATAGAAAAACTTTTATCAGAGTATCTGCTTTGGCAGGAGTTGGAATTGTTTTTGGAGCTAATTTTTTTCAAAGTTGTGAGTCAAAAAAGGAGAAAAAGATAGACTTGTCAAAGCTCAATTACAATGATTTTAATGCATATATAAAAATTTCTAACAAAGGAATGGTAACCATATATTCTCCCAACCCTGAAATTGGTCAAGGAGTAAAAACTGCTATGCCTATGATTATTGCAGAAGAGTTAGATGTGCCTTGGGAACATGTTTTGGTAGCGCAAGCTGATCTAGATCCTAATAATTTTAAAAGACAAGTAGCCGGAGGGAGCCAATCAATTAGAAAATCTTGGATGCCATTGAGAGAAGTTGGAGCCACTGCCAAACAAATGTTGATAAATGCAGCCGCTATAAAATGGGGTGTAGATGCTTCAGAATGTACAGCTGAAAAAGGGATTATAAAAAATAAAAAAGGCGATGAATTAGGGTATGGCGATGTGGTTTTAGATGCTGCAAAGCTAGAGGTGCCAACAAAAGTTATACTTAAAGATCCTAAAGATTTTAAATTGATAGGAAAAGAAAAAAGAAATGTAGATATAGATAAAATTATTTCTGGAGAACCTTTGTTTGGCATGGATTATAAAGAAGATGGAATGCTATATGCTGCTATTATTCATCCGCCAGCTTTTGGACAAAAATTAATAGATTTTGATGCTAAAGAAGCCAAACAAATAAAAGGAGTAGAAGATGTTGTAGAGGTTGATGGAAATATTGCTGTATTGGCTACGAGTACATGGTTGGCTTTTAAAGGAAAAAAAGCAGTAAAAGCAAATTGGAGTACTAACCAAACATTTGATGGAACAAAGGAGATTGATGAAAAGTTAAACAACCTGTTGACCGAAAATAAAGGGACTTTAGTAAGAGAAGATGGAAGTGTTAAGGAGGGGTTTTTAAACGCAGATAGTGTGATAGAAAAAACATATGAAGCTCCTTTTTTACCACATAATACTATGGAACCTATGAACTTTTTTGCGCATGTAACTCCAGAAAAAATTCATTTAAGAGGACCTATACAAGCACCTCAGGATGCAGTGAGGCGTGTAGCAAAAATGTTAAACAGGAAGGAAAGCGATATTACATTAGAAATGTGTAGAATAGGAGGAGGTTTTGGTAGAAGGCTGTATAATGATTATATCATAGAGGCAGTGTTGATTTCTGAAAAAGTTAAAAAACCTGTAAAACTTGTGTATCAAAGAGAAGATGATATGACTGCAGGAATTTATAGACCTCAGGTTAAATATCAGTTTAAAGCAGGGGTTAAAAAAGGTAGATTGGTTGCCTATCAATTAAAAGAAGCAGCAATAAATGCTGGTATTAACGAATCTAGAGCTAATTTTTTTCCTGCAGGTTCTGTAGAAAATTACAGAGTAGAAACATCTCCTTTAAAAAGCAGTATTACTACGGGTGCATGGAGAGCTCCAATTTCTAATTTTTTAGGTTTTGCAGAACAAAGCTTTTTTGATGAATTGGCGGAGGAAATGAACATTGATCCTGTGCAGTTAAGGTTAGATTTATTAGCAAAAGCAAAGAAAAATAAAAGCAATCGCATGCAATATTCTCCAGAAAGAATGGAAGGGGTAATTAAAGATGTAGTGCAAAAATCAGGTTGGGGAAAAAAAGAAAATGTTTATCAGGGATTTAGTGCATATTACAGTCATAACAGTCATGTTGCGCAAGTAGCAGAAGTTGAATTGCAAGATGAAAAACCTGTTGTTACAAAAATTTATTGTGTTGTAGATTGTGGAATTGTGGTGAATCCAATGGGAGCAATAACACAAGCAGAAGGAGGTATTATTGATGGTTTTGGACATGCTATGTATGGTGAAATGTTAATTGATAAAGGAGTACCTCAGAGTAAAAATTTCCATCAATATAATTTAATTAGAATACACCAAGTACCAAAAATAGAGGTCAGTTTTGTGAAAAGTAATGAAGCTCCAACAGGTTTAGGGGAACCTACTTTGCCTCCAGTAGCGGCAGCTGTTGCCAATGCTATTAAAGCTGCTACGGGGGAGCGTATTAGGAAACAACCATTTGTGAATAGTGGAAATATTATTTAAAAGTCTGTAATAATATGACCCATGAATTTAAGAAAATAATTGAGGCTTATGCCAAGGTCTTTGCTTTAGGTAAACAAGCGGTGTTAGCTACATTGGTGGAGGTGAATGGCTCTTCTTATAGAAAGGAAGGAGTGCGTATGTTGGTGTTAGAAAATAGTGAAACTATAGGGGCTGTTAGTGGTGGTTGTGTAGAAAAAGAAGTGGTGCGGCAAGCACAATCTGTGTTTAAAACAGGGCAATCTAAATTAATTAGTTACGATGGTAGGTATAGGTTAGGTTGTGAAGGAACACTTTTTCTTTTTCTTGAAAAATTAAGTATTGCAGAGGAGGTGCTGTTTAAAATTCAGCAATCATTTATTCGTAGAGCTTCTTTTATTTTAACTACTTTTTATGGAGATGTATCTAGTGTAGGAGGAGGTACAACAATTCAGTTTAATGATGAGAGATATCCAATTTCTGATGTTCATCAAAAAGTAAATTTACCTCATCTATATAGTCAGACTTTACAACCAGTATTTCAGTTGTATATTATAGGTACAGAGTATGATGCTGTTAGTTTAAGTCGGCAAGCATCTTTTTTAGGTTGGGAGGTTATTGTTGTTAATACAACCAAAACGATAAAGTCTACGGATGAGTTTACAGGAGCTAAAAAAATAATCAATACGCTAGAGAACGAAGATGAAGAATTGTGTATAGATGCTGAAACAGCTGTGGTGTTGATGAATCATAATTATGCAAAAGACTTGTTGTTTTTAAAAAAATTAAAAAATTCTAGACCTATTTATATAGGTTTGTTAGGTGCAAAAAAAAGGAGGGAACAGCTGTTAAACACTTTAATAGAGGAAGATCTAGAGGTTTCCGAAACTTTTTTAGAACTTATCCATGGGCCAACAGGCTTAGACATTGGTGCAGTAACTCCACAAGAAATAGCTGTTTCTATTGTTTCTGAAATTATTATGATGACCAAAAACAAAGCTTTAACACATTTACAAAGCAATACTGTTTTTAAACTTTGCAGTGTAACATGATCTCATCTACTGCTTTTTTAATTTTGGCTGCAGGAGGTTCTGCAAGAATGCAAGAACCCAAACAGCTGCTGCCTTTTAAAAATGAGATGTTGTTAACACATACCATTAAACAAGTATTAGGGGTTTCTAAGCAACATGTATTTGTGGTGTTAGGGGCAAATTATAAATCCATTTCTAAAACTATTCAAGGTTTTTCTATAGAAGTGTTACAACATCTAAAATGGGAAAAAGGAATAGGAAGTTCTATTGCTTTTGGAGTGTCACAAATTCAGAAAAAAAACAAATATCAAAGAATAGTAATAGTGTTGTCAGATCAGCCTGAGGTTTGTTCAAAAGACCTTGAGCAAGTTTTAGAGAATCACATTATCAATAAAAATAAAATTACAGTAACCGCTTGTTATAATTATACAGGGGTGCCCGCTGTTTTTGATAAGGATTTTTTTGAAGAGTTAAAAAAATTATCTGATGATACAGGTGCTAAATCCATCATAAAAAGAAATCAATGTCAGGTTTCTCACTTTAAAATTGATAAAGAAATCTTGGATATAGATACCTCAGATGATTATGATAAAATGTTAAAAAAATTAACTACTCTAGAATAAAGCGGTAAAAATCACGAATTATCAGTTATGAATTAGGAATTAAATACAAAGGTTTATTTTAGCATTTTGTTAAGAATGTGGGTTCATTAGTTATAAAGTTTTGATGAACTATTTTTAAAACATGTAGTTAAACAAATCAACGATTAAACAATATAAAAAATGGGAATTATTAGAGTACAAAATATTAGAATTTACAGCAATCATGGATGTTTGCAAGAAGAAGCAAAAATAGGTTCTCATTACCGAGTAGATGTTGAGGTAAAGGTAGGTTTAAAGAAATCTGCTATTTCTGATAAGTTAGCGGATACGGTGAGTTATGTTGATATCAATGAAATTGTTGAAGAAGAAGTTTTGCAACGTTCAGAATTGTTAGAACATGTGGTAGAGAGAATATTGGTAAGAATGATGAAAGAAATACCGATGATTAAAAAAGCAAAGGTTGCGCTTTCAAAATTAAACCCACCAATTGGTGGAGATGTGGAATCTGTAACCATAGAAATGACTAAAAAAAGAAGAGATTTATAAAATATTAAAAAGATTGTTGCGAAACACAATATTTTATATAAATTTGCATTCGCGTTTTGGCCTTGTGGCCGAGTGGCTAGGCAGCGGTCTGCAAAACCGTCTACAGCGGTTCGAATCCGCTCGAGGCCTCCAAAACAAACCCACCAATTTTCATTGGTGGGTTTTTTTATGCGTAAAACTTTTTAGGTTTTTAAGCCCCCATCCTGTGGTTTACGCAAATCTCACTTCTATTCCTGTTTTTTAACAGGACAAATTGTTTCATAAAGTCTTAACTTTAAACTTTAAGTCATATCAAAAAACATTTTCTTGTTTTTTATAAAGTCAAGTATGTTGGTTTTCAATCTTCTAGTACTTGTTTAATGTGTTAAATAGAAATATGAATACAATTATATTCACAGATTTAGATGGAACTTTTTTAAACCATGACGATTATTCTTTTGAAGCTTCAAAAGAGGCAAGGGAGCGAATTTTAAAAAAACAAATTCCATTAATTTTTACAACTAGTAAAACCAAAATAGAAGTTGAGTTGCTGCAAAAAAAAGTGGGGATTCAAGAACCCTTTATTGTAGAAAATGGGGCTGCTCTTTTTATTCCGAAAGATTACAAAGGATTTGATTTTTCTTTTTTAAAAGAATTTGGAGACTATTATGTATTGCAGCTTGGAGTGAGTTATGAGAAAGTAGTAGCATTTTATAATAGTTACAAAACTGAATATGGCATGTTTGGATTTAGTGATATGACGATAGATGATGTGGTAAAACACACAGGTTTACCTCAAGAAAGTGCTAAGCTTTCTAAACAAAGAGGCTTTACAGAACCTTTTGTTCTTAAAGAGGGAGCTCAAGTAGAAAAGTTAGAAAAAATGGCTTCAGAAAATGGTTTGAAAATAACCAAAGGAGGAAGATTTTATCATTTAATAGGAGAAAATCAAGATAAAGGAAAGGCGGTAGAAAAATGTGTTAAAATCTTTGAAGAATGTTATCAAACTAAAATCAAGTCTATTGGTCTGGGCGATGGTGAAAATGATATTCCGCTATTGGCCAGTGTAGACATCCCTATTGCAATAAAAAATCATGAAGGAAATTATGTAAATCTACCAACCAATAAATTGCAAAAATCCACATATAAAGGAGCAAAAGGTTGGAACGAAATGATATTAAAAAATGTATAGAAAAGAATTAGAGAACATATATTACAAAGCTTTAAACAAGGTAAAAGCAACGTCTTTAATAAAAGATAATCTTTTTATAAAGGATGATGTGTTAACCATTGTTGGAACTGATTATCCTTTAAAAAACTATGAAAACGTTTTTGTTTTTGGAGTAGGAAAAGCGGCTTATGATATGGCCAAAGAATGTGAAGTTATTTTAGGTGATAAAATTGCAGGCGGATTGGTGATTTCTACTTCAAAAGGAGAATTAAAATATGCAAAACACTATACATCTACACATCCATTGGTTTCTGAAAAAAGTGTTGAAGCTGCTAGTTTGTTGATAGATGAAGTATCTAAATTATCAGAGAGAGATTTATTTGTGTTTTTATTATCTGGTGGTGCTTCTGCCATGATAGAAAAACCAATTGATGGTTTGACTTTGGAGGATTTTACAAAAATATCTTCCTCATTGTTGACGTCTGGAATAGACATCAAAGCATTAAATACGGTAAGGAAATCTATTTCACAAATCAAAGGTGGAAAGTTGGCCAATCATATAAAAGCAAAAGGAGAGGTTCTAGTGTTGAGTGATGTGATTGGTGATGATTTGCATACTATTGGTTCGGCGCCTATGAATAACGGACAATTTCCGCATCATATTATAGGGAACAATGGCATCGCTTTGCAAGAAGCCGAAATTTATATAGAACCCAAAGTTGATTTTACCAAAATTGTAACCACAACTTTAGAAATGAGTTCAGAAAAGGCAACGCAGTTGATTTGTGATGAAATTAAAAAACACGACAAGCAATACAATAGTTTTTGTTTACTGTTTGGAGGGGAAACTACTACTGTAGTATTGGGTGATGGTTATGGAGGAAGAAATCAAGAATTGGCATTAAGGCTGTTGATGACTGATTGTATCACACAAAATATTTCTTTATTAAGTGCTGGTAGCGATGGAATTGATGGTAGGTCTAACGCAACAGGTGCTTTTGTAGATTACGATATATATAAACAAATAACTAACAAGAATATAGAACCCAAAACCTATTTAAAAAATAGTGATAGCAACACGTTTTTTAAAACCTTAGGTTATGATTTTGTAACAGGAATTTCTGGAACAAATGTGATGGATTTTATAATCGTATTAAAAAAGTAAAAAGAATATGGCAGATTTTTTTCAAAACGGAGTAATTACAACTTTACAAAATTTAGGTGATAGATCTTTAGAAGATTTAGAAAGAGAACTAGAAGAGTTTAGTGAGAGAAGAGGAATGTTGTTAATGTTGCCAGCTTTGTATTCTGAGTTTGAAACCCCGGCAATGCACAAAATTATAGAAGAATTAAAGCATGTAAAATACCTGTATAAAATTATTTTAGGGTTAGATCAAGCCACCGAAGAACAGTTTGAAGAAGTAAAAAAATTAATGTCGGTTTTGCCTTGTAAGGTAGAAGTACTATGGAACGATGGACCTAAAATAAAAGAGCTTTATGCAGAGTTAACTGCCGAAGGTTTTCCGGGCTTAGAAACTCCAGGGAAAGGAAGAAATGTTTGGACCATGATTGGTTATGCTTTGGCAGATAAAGATGCTTATGCTTTTGCGCTTCACGATTGTGATATTGTAAATTATAGTAGAGAAATTCCAGCAAGGTTATTTTATCCTATTGTACATCCTGCTTTAGATTTTGAATTTAACAAAGGGTTTTATTCCAGAGTGACAGATAAATTACACGGTAGAGCTACCAGGTTGTTGTATACTCCTTTGGTAAATTCTTTGGCTAAAGTTTATGGAGAAAGTAAGTATTTAGATTATATGGGGAGTTTTAGGTATTCATTGTCCGGAGAATTTTCTTTTATAAGATCGTTGGCAAGAGGTATTGGAATCTCACCCACTTGGGGTTTAGAGGTTTCAACTTTAAGTGAGGTTTATAAAAATACTTCTAACAAAAGAATTTGTCAGACTGAAATAATGGAGAGTTACGAGCATAAACATCAAGATTTAGGAGATCAAATTTCAGGGTCAGGAATTTATAAAATGTCTAAAGATATTGCCAAAACTTTGTTTAGGGTATTGGCTCAAGAAGGTGTTGTATTTTCTAGAGCATCCTTTAAAACTTTGTTAGCAACCTATTTTCAAGAATCAAGATTTGAGATCTCTAAGTACAATGCTTTAAGCAAGTTAAATGCTTTGGAATATACTAGAGAAAAAGAAATTAAAGCAGTAGAGGCTTTTCAGAATGCTATTGAAGAAGCCTCTACAGAGTTTTACGAAGATCCAATGGGAACACACTCTCTTTCTTCTTGGATTACAGTAAGATCGGTAATGCCAGAGTTTTCAGAAAAATTTGTTAAGTACGTTAAAAAAGATAATGAATAGATGAGACATATTTCAGACAAAGAACACACCATCAATAAAAGATTACATAAATTATATCCGCCAGAAATTGCAGATAGGGCAGTAGATAGCATCATCGATTTGATTTTTAAATACAAATCAAGAATAAAATCTACCCCTTATCAGTTAAGCGAAAAAGATGTGATTTTAATTACCTACGGAGATCAAGTTAATAAAGATTACGAACCTTCTTTGTTAACTTTAAAAGGTTTTATGGATAAGCATTTAAAAGGAATTATCAATTCGGTTCATATTTTACCTTTTTATCCATATTCTTCTGATGATGGATTTTCAGTAGTAAATTATGGAGCTGTAGATCCTAAAATGGGATCATGGAGAGAAATTGAACAAATTAGTGGAGCGTATAGATTAATGGTTGATGGAGTTATCAATCATATTTCCCAATTTTCAGATTGGTTTAAGGCTTATTTGGCTGGTGACCCATATTTTCAAGATTTTTTTACAGAAGTAGATCCGTCTATAGATTTAAGCAAAGTAGTGAGGCCAAGAGCCTTGCCCTTGTTAAGTGAATTTGTAGATGATGCAGGAAAAACAAGGCATGTATGGACTACCTTTAGCAAAGATCAGGTAGATTTAAATTATAAAAGTCATAGAGTTTTAAGAAATGTATTAGATGCCCTTTTTTATTATGTAGAAAAAGGAGCTACGCTAATTAGATTAGATGCGATTGCTTTTATATGGAAAGAAATTGGGACAGAGTGTGTGCATTTAGAACAAACCCATGAACTGATTCAGCTGATGAGAGAAGTGTTGCACGAAGTAGCACCAGAGGTAATTATCATTACAGAAACCAATGTGCCTCACCACGAAAATGTTTCTTATTTTGGAAGTGGTGATGATGAAGCACAAATGGTTTATAATTTTGCTTTGCCTCCATTATTGGTACATTCTATTTTAACAGGAAATACCAAAACGCTAACAGAATGGGGAAAAACATTGACTTTGCCGAGTGATAAAGTCTGTTTCTTTAATTTTACTGCAAGTCATGACGGAATTGGATTAAGACCCATCAAAGGAATTTTAACAGAAGAAGAGGTTCAAAATTTAGGAGATACGGTAAAATCACACGGAGGTTTGGTGTCTTACAAAACTGATGCGGATGGAAGTCAAAGTCCATATGAGCTAAATTGTAGTTATATAGATGCTTTAACACATCCTGATAAAGATGATGAGGTTCGATTTAAAAGAATGTTATTAGCTCAAGCTACTGTTCTTGCCATGCCCGGAGTTCCAGGAATTTATTTTCATTCCTTAGTAGGGTCAAGAAATTACAAAGATGGTGTAAAGCATTCTGGGGTAAATAGAACCATTAATAGAGAAAAATATCATATCGATTGGTTAGAAAAAGAATTGGCTACAGAAGGAACTTTGGCTAAAAAAATGTTAGAACGTTATAAAGCATTAATTGCTATTCGTATTCACGAACCTGCATTTAATCCTTTTGGAAAATTTGAGTTTTTAGAGTTAGGAAATCAACTTTTTGCGGTAGATCAGCATAGTGTAGATAATAAAGAAAGAATTGTAACCATACATAATTTTTCAGATAAAGAAGTGAGTTGTGAATTGCCAGAGAAAATTTCTTTAACCTTAAAGGATTTATTGGGTTCTAATACAGAAATTTCAACGAATTCTATCAGTTTAAAACCTTATCAATTAATGTGGTTAAAAGGAGAGTTATAGCGCTTATATTGATGTTAAACTTTTTTGAGAAATAACATTTCGTTCTAAAGTCATTTTATATCTTTAAATAAAATCTTTAGAAATGACTTTGTACCCAATAGAATCTGGAAACTTTATGCTAGATGGAGGAGCTATGTTTGGTGTTGTGCCTAAGGCCATTTGGCAAAGAACCAATCCTGCAGACGCAACAAATAAAATAGA
This sequence comes from Wenyingzhuangia fucanilytica, assembly GCF_001697185.1. GTDB lineage: Bacteria > Bacteroidota > Bacteroidia > Flavobacteriales > Flavobacteriaceae > Wenyingzhuangia > Wenyingzhuangia fucanilytica. The sequence goes on from NZ_CP014224.1 coordinate 3,387,067, forward strand.
TATTGGAATGCGTTGTTTGTTGATAGAGGATGGAGATCGATTAATTTTAATTGATACCGGTTTAGGAGATAAACAAGATGATAAATTTTTTAGCCATGTAAGTCCTTGGGGCGATTTTACTACAGATCTTTCTTTAGCAAAATATGGATTTCACAGAGATGATATTACAGATGTTTTTTTAACGCATTTACATTTTGATCATGTAGGTGGGGCTATTCAGTGGAATAAAGACAGAACTTTTTTAGAACCTGCATTTAAGAATGCAACTTTTTGGTCAAATGCCAATCATTGGCAATGGGCTACTGAGCCTAATCCTAGAGAAAAAGCATCATTTTTAACAGAGAATATCAATCCTATTCAAGAAAGTGGACAATTAAAATTTGTTTCGATTAGCGGAAATCAGAAAGCGCAGACATCAGAGCTAGGGTTTGGCATCTTTTTTGCCGATGGACACACGGAAAAACAAATGATTCCTATGATTCAGTATAAAGGAAAAACAGTTGTTTTTATGGCCGATTTATTACCAACTATTGGGCATATTCCATTGCCGTATATCATGGGGTACGATACAAGACCTTTGTTGACTATGTCAGAAAAAGAATTATTTTTGAACGAAGCGGCAAAGAACGAATACATTTTGTTTATGCAGCACGACGCTCACAACGAGTTGTGTACAGTTCAGCAAACAGGAAAAGGAATAAGATTAAAAGAAACATATACATTTAACCAGATATTTAATTCATGAAATTATCAAAGATTATAGTAGTAACAGCAATAGGAGCTTTTTTAGTTAGTTGTAATTCTGTAAAAAGAATTGCAGTGCCAGAAGGAAAAGATACTTCTGTAATTATTCCAAGCAAACAAGTGTTTACAGAGCAGGATGTGCAAACTTGGTCTCATGCAGATTTGGCTACAGATTCAATTCCAGGAATTAGTTTGGAAAAAGCATATGAGTTTTTAAAAGATAGAAAAAGTGTACCTGTTATTGTAGCGGTAACAGATTCTGGTAGTGATATTACTCACGAAGATTTGGCGGCAAAAGTGTGGACAAATCCAAAAGAAATAGCAGGAAATGGTATTGATGATGATAAAAATGGATTTATTGATGATATACATGGATGGAACTTTTTAGGATCTACATATGATGAAAATCTAGAATTAACAAGATTGTATCGTCAACAAAAACCATTGTATGAAGGTAAGACAGAGGCAGATTTTAAAAAGGAAAAAGATTTAAAAAAGTTTAAGGATTTTAAAGCTTTAGAAGAAGATTTTAAAAGCAACTTAGAGCGTGTTAAAAAAGGTCAGGCACAATACATGCAGTATGAGGACATGTTAAAAGCTACAGATGTGGCCATGCAAAATTTAACAGGTAAAGAAGATTATACTTTAGAAGATTTAAAAGCAATTACTTCAACTTTTGATTTTGTGAATTCTCAAAAGGAGATGGCAATTAAAATATTAGAGTCAGGAAGTTCTGTTGAAGAGCAATTAGAACAATTAGAACCAGCAGTTGATTATTATACCTCTCAAGTAAACTCGTACTATAACATTAACTTTAACGGAAGAGCTAAGTTAAATGATGATGGGTATTCTATGAAAACCAAAGTATATGGAGATAACAATGTAAAAGATCAAGGCGATGATGAAATTCATGGAACACATGTTTCTGGAATTGTTTTGGCAGATAGAAATAATCATTTAGGAGTAAATGGAGTAGTTGATAATGCTTTGTTAATGGCTGTTCGTGTGGTTCCTAATGGAGATGAATACGATAAAGATGTTGCTTTAGGGATTAGATATGCTGTAGATAACGGAGCAAAAGTAATCAATACCAGTTTTGGAAAAGGATACTCTCCAAATGCAGAGTGGGTGTATGATGCTATTAAATATGCAGCAAAAAAAGATGTGTTAATTGTAAATGCCGCAGGGAATGATGGTCAGAATATTGATGAAAAGCCTAGTTATCCTAAAGATATAGAAAAAGGGGATAAAGAAGTTTCTGATAACTTCTTAACAGTTGGTGCTGCTACTCGTTTTTATAATGAAAATTTACCAGCAGATTTTACCAATTATGGAAAAGCAAATGTTGATGTGTTTGCTCCAGGGCATGATATTTATAATACAGTACCAAATAATGGTTATAAAAGTTTAAGTGGAACATCAATGGCATCACCCGCTACAGCTGGAGTTGCTGCTTTAATTAGATCTTATTTTCCAGAATTATCAGCAAGTCAAGTAAAGCATATTATTATGAACTCTGGTACTCTAGTAAATTTAGAGGTATTGCTTCCAAAAGGAGAAGGAAAATTAGTGCCTTTTACAGAGCTGTCTAAAAGCGGAAGGATTGTAAATGCCTATAATGCTGTTAAAATGGCTGCAGAAATGGTAGCAAAGAAAAAATAAAAATTAATTTAAATATTCTGCCAGTTTGTAAGTTTTATAAACTGGCATTTTTTTAGAAATATGAAAAAAATATTTATTGTTTTAGGGTTGATGTCTGTCACTGTCAATGCTCAATATTGGCAACAAAAAGCAGATTATAAAATGGATATTGATATGGATGTAGCATCTTATCAATACACAGGTAAGCAGGAAATAAAGTATAAAAATAATTCTCCAGAAACACTAACAAAGGTTTATTATCATTTATATAATAATGCTTTTCAGCCTGGAAGTGCAATGGATATGAGAGTGCAAAATATACCAGATCCAAACGGGAGGTTGATTGTAAATACCGGAACAGAAGAGGCTCCAGTAAATAAAAGCAAAATTTCATTATTGGTTCCAGAAGAGCAAGGATATATTAAAGTAAAGTCTTTAAAACAAAACGGTAAACCTTTAAAGTATGTTGTAGAAGGAACCATTTTAGAAGTAGAGTTGGCTAAGCCTATAAAGTCTGGTAAAAAGACTGAATTAACAATGGAATTTGTGGGGCAAGTTCCTTTGCAAGTTCGTAGGTCTGGGAGAGATAATGCAGAAGGAGTAGCTTTGTCTATGACTCAATGGTATCCTAAGTTAGCTGCTTATGATGATGAAGGTTGGCATGCAAATCCATACATAGGAGCAGAGTTTTTTGCTGATTGGGGAGATTATGAAGTAAATATCACTATCGATAAAAATTATACTATTGGGGGTACTGGATATCTACAAAATATTGATGAAATAGGTCATGGATATGAAGACTCAGGAGATAAAGTAGATCAAAAAATAGTTGATGGAAAGTTAACTTGGCAATTTAAAGCTCCTAATGTTCACGATTTTTCTTGGGCTGCAGATCCAGGTTTTAAGCACTTAAAGCACAAAGTAGCTAATGGACCAGAAGTGCATTTATTGTATAAAAGTTCTTTAGCCGAAGACCGAAAAGAGTCTTGGAATAAATTACCAAAAGTAATGGATGAGTTATTTGCTTTTTATCAAGATAGAGTAGGTGAGTATCCTTATAAGCAGTACAGTGTTATTCAAGGAGGTGATGGAGGAATGGAGTATGCTATGTGTACTTTAATTACTGGAGATAGAGACTATAGAAGTTTGGTGGGAGTAGTGGCTCACGAATTAGCTCATACTTGGTTTCAGTTTTTGTTAGCAAGTAATGAAACCAAACACGCTTGGCAGGATGAAGGTTTTACTACTTACATTTCTACATTGATAGAAAACAAAATTTTTAATGGAGAAAACGAATTTGAAAACGTTTATAAGTCCTATGTGAATTTAGTAGGTTATGGAATTGAACAACCATTAACCACCAATGGAGATGAATTTGATTATAGTTTTGGATATGGAGTATCTACCTATAATAAAGGGGCATTGTTTTTGCGTCAGTTAGAATATATTATTGGAGAAAAAGCTTTTAATAACACGTTAAAAAAGTATTATAAAGAGTTTGTTTTTAAGCACCCTAAACCTCAAGATTTTATTAGAATTGCTGAAAAAGAAGCTAATATGGAGTTAGATTGGTATTTTAATCAATGGACTGAAACGACAAAAACTATAGATTACGAAGTTTTCCCATCTATTACAAATCAGGTAAATCTTCATAACAAAGGAACTATGGCTATGCCTGTTGAGGTTACGGTAATATATGAAGATGATAGTGAGGAGTTGTTTTATATTCCGTTAGCTAGAATGAGAGGGGAGAAAAAAATAAATGCGACAATATTAAAAGATTGGAATTGGACAAATCCTGTTTATACTTTTCCAGTTACAAAGGCTTTAAAAAAAGTAACGATAGACGTTGATAATAAAACAGCAGACATTAACAGAAAGAATAATGTTTGGCAAAAATAATAATAGCTATAGGCTAACATAAAAAGAAATATGCCACAATCTAAAAAACTACAAGAGTTACTTGGGATAGATTTACCATTTTTGGTAGCTCCTATGTTTTTGGTTTCTAATACAGCCATGGTTATTGCTGCAATGAATAGAGGTGCAGCAGGTTGTATTCCGGCACTTAATTACAGAAGAATTCCCGAGTTAAAGCAAGCGATTAGAGAAATGAAAGCTGCTAAAACACCAAATGGTGCATTTGGAATTAATATTATTGTCAATCCATCAAATTTAAAATATAGAGAGCAACTTAAGGCTTGTTGTGATGAAGGAGTAGATTTTATTATTACATCTTTAGGAAGTCCAAGAGAGGTAATAGTAAAAGCCCGAAGAGCAGGTATAAAAGTTTTTTGTGATGTGGTTAATTTAGATCATGCTAAAAAAGCAGAAAAATTAGGTTGTGATGCTTTAATAGCTGTGAATAATAGGGCTGGTGGACATAGAGGTGCTCATCCTCCCGAAGTGCTTATTAAAGAATTGGTAGAAAACACAAATCTTCCTGTAATTTCTGCTGGAGGTATAGGGTCTAAGGAAGATTTAGACTTGGTTTTATCATACGGAGCGGCGGGAGCCTCAATAGGTAGTCCTTTTATTGCTTCAGAGGAATCAACAGTATCAAGGGAGTATAAACAAGCTTGTGTAGATTATGGAGCAGAAGATATTGTAATGACTAAAAAAATATCAGGAACACCTTGTACGGTTATCAATACACCTTATGTTCAAAAAGTAGGTTTAGATGAAACTTGGTTAGAGAAAAAGCTACATAAATACGAGTTCTTAAAAAAGTGGATTAAGTTATTAAGGTACTTAAAAGGAACTCAGGATGTTGTGAATTCAGCGCAAAAAGTAACCTATAAAAATGTTTGGGTGGCAGGACCAAGTATTCAGTATACTTCTAAAATTGAGCCTATTTCTAAAATAATAGATAGATTTGTAGTCTAAGCACAATGCTATTAAATACAGAACGTTATATTTGTGTTTAGGGGAACTATTATATCTAATCATTTAGTGAAACACTTTATTTTATTCATATCTATATTCTTTTTAGTCTCGTGTAGTACGAGTAAGGATAGATTTTTAAACAGAAAATTTCATGCTATGGTAACCAAGTACAATGTATTGTACAATGGTAAGGTTGCCTATGAAAAGGGGTTAGAAAAAGTAGAAAGTACTTATAATGATGATTTTACTAATGTTTTACCCATAGAACCATTTAGTTTTTATGCCGAAGAAAGAGATGATGAGGATACAGAGCCTATTGGTCAATCTGATTTTGAAAGGGCAGAGGAAAAAGCGGTAAAAGCCATTCAAAAACACTCTATGTTAATTGATGGTGAAGAAAGAAATTCACAAATTGATGAAGCTTATTTATTATTAGGAAAATCTAGATATTATACCAAAAGATTTACTCCTGCTTTAGAATCGTTTGAATATATCATCAAAAATTATCCAAGCGCTAGTTTGATTTACGAAACAGTAGTTTGGAGGGCAAAGAGCAATATTCACACAGGAAATGTAAATTTTGGTAAAAAAGCATTACTTAGATTGTTAACGTCATCAAGATTAACAGATGAGGTGAGACAGCAGACGGAGTTAGGAGTGGTGATGGCATATGAAAAGACTCCTGATAGCATTGAACAAAGAATTGCACATTTAGAGGCTTCTTTAGAGGCTGTTGATAAAGGGACTATGGCATCTAGAGCAGCTTTTGTTTTGGGGCAGCTTTATAGAGAAGTTGGAGATATTGAATCTTCTGATGAGTCTTTTGATAGGGTGATAGAAACAAAAAAAGGATTGTATAAATATAAATTACAATCTAAGTTAGAAAAAATTAACAATCATATTGAGGATTATAGTACTCAAGAGTTTTTAGATGAGGTAAACCATTTAATCTTTATTAGAAAAAATAGACCTTACTTAAATAAATTACTCTTTCAAAAAGGGTTGATTTATGAAAATGCAGATTCAATTCAACTTGCTAAAAGTTATTATACTCAATCTATTGAAAAGTCTGAAAAAGACATTCATCAAAAAATGATTGCATATGAGCAATTAGGGGATATATCATACGGTGAAAAAGAATACAAATCTGCAAAATCTTATTACGATAGTTTGATTGATGTTTCTAAAAATGAAAAATCTAATAGAGTAATTCGTATTAAAAGAAAATCTAACAGTTTAGAGAAAATAGTAACTACTATTGAGGCTGCAAATACCAATGACAGTTTGTTAAAAATTGCAAGTTTTAATGATGCTCAGGCAAACGCTTTTTTTCAAGATTATATTGATGAGCTAAAATTAGCTGAGAAAAACGAAAGGATAAAGCAATTAAAAGCATTGGCAGCACAAAATAAATTAACCAATAATGCTGGTGCAGATGGTTGGTATTTTTATAATAACAAGGTAAGGGCAGAGGGGAAAGCAGAGTTTCAAAAAAAATGGAAAGCCTCTAGAAGAGATGGTAATTGGTTTGCTTCTTCATTATTTACTTCAATTGGTTCTGCTAAAACAGAAACTGAGGCAAAAGATAGTGTTCAATCAACAAGTGTAAATAAGTACGATGTTGTTTATTATACTTCTCAAATTAATAAAGATCCTAAGTTTTTAGATAGTATTACGCAAATCAGAAATTTAAATTATTACGAGTTAGGAAATGCTTATTACAGTCAGTTAAAAGAAAAAGATTTAGCTATAGAAAAGCTAAAACAATTAATAGCCTTTAACCCATCTGATGATTTAAAGATTGGAGCTTATTATAGGTTGTATAAGATTTATAAAGAAACTGGAGATGAGTTAAACGCTAATGTATATCAACAAAAATTACAGAAAGAATATCCTAAGTCTTCATTCACAAAATTGGCTACGAATACTGATGATATAGCAGTAGATGATGAAGCAGAAAATGAATATATTAAATGTTACGAAACCATATATGATTTGTATACATTAAATTCATTTGATGCTGCTTTAGAAGAAATAAATTTAGCAAAAGTTAAATATGCAGATACAGATTTAGCGCCAAAGTACGCATTGTTACATGCTTATATTATGGCTAAATTAGAAGGTAAAGAAGTGTTTAAAGAGTTGTTGGCAGAAATCAAATTAAGATATCCAAATACAGAGGAAGCAAAAAAAGCATTGGAGTTCTTAAATAATAATTAACTTTGAGAAATAACTACTTAAATATTATAGGTTATGTTTAATTCAGATAAAAAGAAAGCATCTGGGCAACAAGATGATTTGGTTATGGAGAGAAATAGAATTTCAAAGAAAACTACTTTTAAAGGAGAGATAATTTCTCAAGGAGATTTTAGAATTGACGGAACTATAGAAGGAGAGTTAACAACAACAGGAAAAATTATCATAGGGCCAGACGGAAAGGTTTTTGGTAAGGTTAAGTGTGTTAATGCCGATATTGAAGGTTTTTTTGACGGACATTTGGAGGTGAAAAACTCACTGTGTTTAAAGCCTACTGCCAAGGTTTCAGGAGAAGTTTATATGGAGAGTTTAACCGTTGAACCAGGAGCAATTTTTAACGCAAACTGTAAAATGTTAAGCTCAATTAAAGAATTAAATGCAAAAACAATTGAAGCCAAAGAAGAAAGAAAACAAGACGTTTCGGAAATTTCTTAGATTTTCAGGAATTGGAGTTCAGTTGGGAGTTATGATGTATATAGCCTCTTTAGGAGGGAGCTATTTTGATACTAAATTTTCTTTTGAAAAACCGTGGTTTACATTGTTGTTTATAGTAGTTGCATTAGTAGTGTTTGTACTAATGTTAATGAAACAACTAAACAAACTTAATAACGAATAATATTAATGGTTAAAGATCATATAAAGAGTGCTGTTGGTTTACTTGTGTTAAATATTTTAGCATATTTATTACATTATTATTTAATTATTCCTTCAGTAGAGTTAACATCTATCCCAGTTTTAAACATACAATTGTCTTATTTAATTAATGCAGCAGCATCTATTAGTATGTGTTCTGTAATTTATTTATTAAAGAAAAGTTTTGAATCTCAAATAGGGTTTATTTTTTTAGGATTAAGCGCTATCAAGATGATTTTATTGTTTGTTTTATTAGATCCTACTAACGAATTAGGAACTGTAGCTAAGGCAGATGCCCTTGCCTTTTTTGTTCCTTTTGGATTGAATTTAGTGACAGAACTAATTTTTATAGTAAAAATGTTAAAAATTAGCGATTTAGCTAAAGAGTTACAGAAAAAATAAAGTTTTTGAATTTTCAACAATTCAATGTTAAAAACTAATAGTTTTTTTAAATTATTGTTTACATTTGCACAAATTTTGAAAACAATCAATATTCACGATAGAATGATAGGAAAATTGAACCTAAAAGTTTTAGTGATGTTAGCGTTAGTATTAACATCATTTACCATGAATGCAAACGATGATCAGCATCAAACAAATGCTCATCATAATGAAGCAACTCATCAAGAGAATAGTGAACATGCACATACTGCACTTCCACATTCTGAAGAAGAAGGTTACAATGATGGAGTTAATACCAAAGAAGAGGTAGACGCTTACATTCAACATCACTTAGGTGATACTCACGATTTTGTGTTCTTTTCAGACGAAGCTACAGGTCACCACTACGGTTTTTCTTTGCCTGTTATTTTAGTAGATAATGGTTTAAAAGTGTTTATGTCTTCTGAGTTTCACCATGGAGAAAATGTAGTGAAAAAAGGAGATGCTCATTATAGATTATACCACGGTAAAATTTATAAAACAGATGCTGCAGGAACTATTAAGTATGATGAACACCACCATCCTACAAACGCAAAGCCATTAGATTTATCTATTACTAAAAACGTATTTTCAATTTTAGTGATTTCCGTTTTAATGTTGTTGTTATTTAGATCATTAGCTAAATCATATAAAAACGGACCAATTCCAACTGGATTTGCTAGAGTGTTAGAGCCTTTAGTAATTTTTGTTAGAGACGAAATTGCAAAGCCAAATATTGGAGAAAAGAAATACCGTAAATTTATGGGATTCTTATTAACAGTATTTTTCTTTATATGGATAACAAACTTATTAGGGTTAACTCCATTAGGAATTAATGTAACGGGTAATATTGCTGTAACTTTATGTTTGGCTTTAATTACATTCTTTATAGTACAATTTAGTGGTAATAAAGATTACTGGAAACATATTTTTTGGATGCCAGGTGTACCTGTACCAATGAAGATTGTATTAGCTCCTATTGAAATTTTAGGAATGTTTACGAAACCGTTTTCATTATTAATACGTTTGTTTGCAAACATTACTGCAGGGCATACTGTTGTAATGGGATTATTAGCTGTAATATACGTTGGTAAAGAAGCTTTAGGAACAGGTGGAAGCATTGGTGTTTCTTTATTCTTAACTTTATTTATTAATATTATAGAATTATTAGTTGCTTTTTTACAAGCATACATATTTACCATGTTGTCTTCTTTGTTTATTGGTATGGCAGTAGAAGAACACGATCATCATTAAGAATTTTTTTGTTTAATTATATATAAATCATTTATTATGACAATTCCAGGATTAGTAGGAGCAGGTATCATCGTTATCGGTGCAGGATTAGGGTTAGGTAAAATTGGTGGTTCAGCAATGGACGCTATCGCTAGACAACCAGAAGCAGCTAACAAAATTCAAACTGCTATGATTATCATCGGTGCCTTATTAGAAGGTTTAGCATTTGGTGCATTAATCTTAGGGAAATAATTTTTCCCCACTAAAAAACAAACACTATTTGTAACGGTTGGTTACAAATAGTGTTTAAATTAAACAGAACTAAAATTTTAAACATTATATAAATGGATAAGTTAATTAACGATTTTTCATTTGGATTATTTTTCTGGGTGGCAATTATTTTTGTTACTTTAATTTTGTTAATGCGTAAATTTGCTTGGAAGCCAATTTTAGAGGCATTAAACTCAAGAGAAGAGGGAATTTCAAATGCATTAAAAGCTGCAGAAAATGCAAAAAAAGAATTAGAAGCTTTAAACGCTGATAATCAAAAAATCTTAAAAGAAGCAAGAGCTGAAAGAGACACAATGTTAAAAGAAGCTCGCGAAATAAAAGAAAAAATTGTTTCTGAAGCAAAAGGTGAAGCAAATGCAGAAGCAGAGGCTATTATTACCAATGCAAAAGCAGCTATCGAATTAGAAAAACAAGCTGCTTTAACTGAGTTAAAAACTCAAGTTGCAGGAATTTCTATTGATATTGCAAAGAAAATAATTAAAAGTGAATTAGCTTCAGAAGAAAACCAATTGGCTTTGGTAGAGAAATCTTTGAACGAAGTTATCTTAAACTAATATAGAGCATGAGTACAAGAGCAGCATTGCGATATGCAAAAGCGATCTTAAATCTTGCAGAAGACAATAAAAGCGAAGACGCAGTAAATGCAGATATGCAATTAATTGCCGCTACTATTGCTGAAAGTCAAGACTTAGAGGTAATGTTAAAAAGCCCAATTGTAAAAACATCTGAAAAAGTAAATGCTTTAGAGGGGATTTTTGGAAAGCAAATTAACAGTTATTCTTTAGGATTAATTAAGCTTTTAGGAGAAAAGAGACGTTTGGATATTTTAGCATTGGTATCAAAAAGTTACCAAACTATATACAACCATTCAAAATCTATTAAAGTAGCACAAGTAACTACTGCAGTTCCTTTAACAAAAGCTTTAGAATCAAAAGTAGTTGATAAAATTAAAGAGTTAACAGGAAGTGCAACATCTATAGAAAACATCATCAATCCAGAAATTATTGGAGGTTTTGTTTTACGTATTGGAGATATTCAGTACGATGCTAGTGTTTCAAGAAGTTTAACATTGTTAGAAAGAAGTTTTGACAACAGTCAATTCATATCAAAAAATTAAAAAATACATCAAATAATAAAAATAAGATGGCAGCAATAAACCCAGCTGAAGTATCAGCAATTTTAAAAGAGCAGCTAACTAGTTTTGAATCTAAAGGTTCTTTAAACGAAGTTGGTACTGTATTACAAATTGGAGATGGTATTGCACGTGTATACGGATTAGCGAATGTGCAGTATGGTGAATTAGTAGAGTTTGAATCAGGTTTACAAGGAATTGTATTGAACTTGGAAGAGGATAATGCAGGAGTTGTATTATTAGGTCCTTCTTCTGAAGTATCAGAAGGTTCTACTGTAAAAAGAACTGAGAGAATTGCTTCTATCAATGTAGGTGAAGGAATTGTAGGACGTGTTGTTGATACCTTAGGTAATCCTATTGATGGTAAAGGTGCAATTGCAGGTGAAACTTTTGAAATGCCATTAGAGCGTAAAGCTCCTGGAGTTATTTTCCGTGAGCCAGTAACTGAGCCATTACAAACAGGTATTAAATCTATTGATGCAATGATTCCTGTAGGACGTGGACAACGTGAGTTAATTATTGGTGACCGTCAAACAGGTAAATCTACTGTAGCTTTAGATACGATCATTAACCAAAAAGAGTTTTATGATGCTGGTGAGCCTGTTTACTGTATTTATGTAGCTGTTGGTCAAAAAGCATCTACTGTTGCAGGAATTGTAAACTTATTAGAAGAAAAAGGTGCTTTAGCTTATACTACTATTGTAGCTGCTAACGCTTCAGATCCTGCTCCAATGCAGGTATATGCTCCATTTGCAGGTGCTGCAATTGGTGAGTACTTCCGTGATACTGGAAGACCAGCTTTAATTATTTATGATGATTTATCTAAGCAAGCTGTTGCATACCGTGAGATTTCTTTATTATTAAGAAGACCACCGGGACGTGAGGCTTACCCTGGAGATGTATTCTACTTACACTCAAGATTATTAGAGCGTTCTGCAAAAGTAATTGGAGATGATTCAATTGCAACTAAAATGAACGATGCTCCAGCTTCTTTAGCAGGAAAAATTAAAGGAGGAGGTTCTTTAACTGCATTGCCAATTATTGAAACTCAAGCAGGAGACGTATCTGCATATATTCCAACTAACGTAATTTCTATTACTGATGGACAGATTTTCTTAGATGGAGATTTATTCAACTCTGGAGTTCGTCCTGCAATTAACGTAGGTATTTCTGTATCTCGTGTAGGAGGTAACGCACAGATTAAATCTATGAAAAAAGTATCTGGTACTTTAAAGTTAGATCAAGCTGCTTTCCGTGAATTAGAAGCGTTTGCTAAGTTTGGTTCTGATTTAGATTCAGCTACTTTATCAGTAATCGAAAAAGGACAACGTAACGTTGAGATCTTAAAACAAGCTCAAAACGACCCTTATACTGTAGAAGATCAAATTGCAATTATTTATGCAGGTTCTAAAAACTTATTAAAGAATGTTCCTTTAAATAAAGTAAAAGAATTTGAAAGAGATTATATTGAATTTTTAAATGCAAAACATAGAGATGCTTTAGATTCATTAAAGTCTGGTAAATTAGAGCAATCTACTTTAGATGTTTTAACAGCTGTTGCTGCTGAAGTATCTTCAAAATATTAATAAAATAGTATTAAGTACAAAGTACATAGTTTAACGCTTTGTACTTTGTACTAATTACTAATTACTGAAAAGAGAATGGCAAACTTAAAAGAAATTAGAAACAGAATTACCTCTATTGGCTCTACAATGAAAATTACGAGCGCAATGAAAATGGTATCTGCAGCAAAGTTAAAAAAAGCACAAGACGCTATTACTGCAATGCGTCCTTATGCCAATAAATTAACAGAGTTGTTACAAAATTTAAGTGCTACTTTAGATGGTGATGCTGGTGGTGTTTATGCTGAGCAGAGAGAAGTTTCTAAAGTTTTACTTGTTGTAGTTTCATCTAACAGAGGTTTGTGTGGTGGTTTTAACTCATCAATAATTAAAAAAACAGTACAAGTTATTTCTGAGAAATATCAAGGAAAGGAAATTGCATTGTATACTATAGGAAAGAAAGCAAATGATATTCTTTCTAAAAATTATACTGTTGTTAAGAACGATAGAGCTGTTTTTGATGATTTAACATTTAAGAATGTAACTGTTATTGCCGAAGAGTTAATGGAGTTATATGCTAAAGGTGATTATGACAAAATTGAGATTGTATACAATGTGTTTAAAAATGCAGCAACTCAAATTGCAACTTTAGAGCAATTCTTACCTATCCAACCTGTAGAAGTTGAAGGAAATGTATCTTCTGATTATATTTTTGAACCTTCTAAAGAAGAAATAGTAGAAACATTAATTCCTAAATCTTTAAAAACTCAATTGTACAAAGCAATTAGAGATTCTTTTGCTGCTGAGCACGGTGCTCGTATGACTGCAATGCACAAAGCAACAGATAACGCTAAAGATTTAAGAGACGACTTATTGTTGACTTATAACAAAGCTCGTCAAGCTGCTATTACAGGTGAAATATTAGAAATTGTTGGTGGTGCAGAAGCCCTAAACAATTAATATCATTACAGAAAATTTAAATCTTAACCTAAAGATTTATTTTTGATAATATTTTTAAACCGATTCATTTTATAAAATGAATCGGTTTTTGTATTTTCTCACTCGTTTAAAAATAAGGCACTAAGCCGTAATTTTTTTTCGTATTGCTATGAAAATATTACCTATAATTTGTTTTCTGTTTTTTCAATTGTCATTTGCTCAAGAGATAAAACAAAAGGAAGAGTCACATACTTTTTTAAGAACCCTTTGGGGGGTTAACCCAGAGAATGGTGTTAAGTTTTTACCTTTTGCCACCCATTTTCAAAAATCAGAAAATCCATTCATACACGGTACATTTTATACTGCTGCCAATTATAAATCTATTGAGTTAGCACTTTTTAATAATTCGTATAATGATTTTGCGATGTCTTTGTTTTTTCTGAGAAAAATCATACTGTCTAAACGGTTTTCTATAGACTACGGAGGAGGTTTTTTATATGGTTATAAAGGAAGGTTGCAAAATATTAAATCAATTCCCTTACACGATACTTTTTTGTATTCAGGAAATTTAAATCCAACCTATGGAGTTGGTTTAGAATATAAGCTATCAAAAAAAATTGCGATTTCTGCCATGACCAATCCTGCAGTAATTATTTATGGACTAAAATATTTTTGGTAAAAAAGTTATTAATCTTAGGTTAAGATCGTTTTCTAACTCTGTAGTTTTTTGTTTTATATGTATATTTAAAGCTTAAAAAATAAATATGGGCAGAACGTTAGTTATAGGAGATATTCACGGTGGCTTAAAAGCTCTAGATCAAGTATTAGAGAGAGCAGAGGTAACTACAGATGATTTACTTATCTTTTTAGGGGATTATGTTGATGGTTGGGGACAAGCTTTTGAAGTGATTAATAGATTGATTTCCTTAAAATCATCACATGATTGTATATTTCTTAGAGGGAATCACGATGAATTGTTTTACGATTGGTTAACAAAATCAAAAGACAATCCTAATTGGTTACATCACGGAGGACAAGCAACTATAAATTCTTATGCCGATAGACCTTATAATTTTATCAAAATACACATAAACTTTTTAGAAAACTTAGAGAATTATTATTTAGATAATCAAAATAGGTTATTTATTCATGCAGGTTTTACCAACGTAAGAGGAGTAGAAGAAGAACATTTTACCAAAATGTTTTACTGGGATAGATCTTTATGGGAAATGGCTTTAGCGAGTAGAAATTTACCTTTAGAAGATGAATTTTATCCTGAGAGATTAAAGTTGTACAAAGAAATTTTTATTGGACATACGGCTTTATCAAAAATTAATATTAGCCAACCCTTAAACGTGGCAAATGTTTGGAATATTGATACAGGAGCTGCTTTTACCAATCCTTTAACCATTATGGATATAGACACTAAGGAGTTTTGGCAGAGTGATCCGTTACCAAGTTTATACCCTAATGAGAAGGGAAGAAATTAATTAGAACGATACCTTTTAAAAAACACTTTTTAAGCAATTAAGTAACGATAACTTTTATTACTTTTGCCTTGCATTAAAATATTATCATTATGATCGCATTAAATATCTTTCACGCCATAGACGATTTATTTACAAAAGGATTATTCTTACCGTTTAAAGCATTACGTTTTAGTGGTTCTTGGTGGGGATCTAACGCAATTAACTTTGTTTTTGTAGTAGTGGCATTAGTATACTTTGCTTATTGGATGAAAGAATCTAAAAAGTTTAAAGATACAGATACTGAAGATTTACCAAAATAAGAAACTAGATTGGGAAGCAAAAATAAGTTAAAACGTTTTAATGAAAACGAAACGTTTGAGAACGTTATACAGCCAACTAGAGAAGAAGTAACATCTGGTTTTAAGTATCAAGGTAAGTGGAGTGAATTCTTTGGAAACAACAATCCTATAGTATTAGAATTGGGTTGTGGAAAAGGAGAGTACACCGTTGCTTTGGCACAAAGAAACCCTAATGTTAACTATATTGGTATAGATATTAAAGGAGCTCGTTTTTGGCGTGGTGCTAAAACAGCTGTTGAAGAGAATATTCCTAATGTAGCTTTTGTAAGAACTCAAATAGAGTTGGTTGATTATATTTTTGCTGAAAATGAAGTAAGTGAAATTTGGATTACTTTTCCAGATCCACAAATAAAATACAAAAGAACAAAGCACCGTATGACAGGTGATGCCTTTTTAAGAAGATATCATAAAATCTTAAATGAAGAAGGTATTATGCATTTAAAAACCGATAGCGAGTTTATGCATGGTTATACGCTTGGTTTATTGCATGGACAAGGACATGAGGTTTTGTATGCTAACCATGATGTATACAGACAAGAAGGTGCTCCTGAAGAGGTAACCCAAGTGCAGACTTATTACGAAAGTCAATATCTTGAAGTAGGTAAAGCAATTACCTATGCAAAGTTTAAATTAAAATATTAAATTAAGCCCTGAGTTATCAGGGTTTTTTTATGTCTAATAATCAAGATTTTTTTAAAAGAGTACACGCTGTTGCCAAACAAATTCCAGTAGGTAGAGTTACTTCTTATGGAGCTATTGCTAAATACTTAGGAGCAGCAAAATCGGCAAGAATAGTTGGTTATGCTATGAATGCTTCTCATGGAGATCTTAGCATTCCCGCTCATAGAGTTGTAAATCGATTAGGATTGTTAAGCGGTAAACATCATTTTGATGGAACAAATTTAATGCAGCAACTTTTAGAAAGCGAAGGAGTGGTTGTAAAAGACAATAAAGTCCAAAATTTTGAGGATATTTTTTGGAATCCTACACAAGAATTATAAAAAAACAAATTATTTTTTTTATTTAAAACCACTCATAAACAAGTGTTTATGAGTGGTTTTTGTTTTTTATTAAAAAAGATTTCAATTTTTTAAAACCGCAAAGAACTTTCTCTCGTAAATAATTGTACAAACGTTTTATTAACTAAAAAATACAATTATGAAAACACGTAAGATTTTATTAGGGCTAGCATCAATAGCGCTTGTGTCTGGAGCTATTATAGCAGCAGACCATATTGATGCCCCAGCGGTTGAAGGAGGTACAAGTGATATTACAGACTTTTATGCTTTTCAAGGTGCTAACACAAACAATTTAGTTTTTGTAGCAAATGTTCAAGGATTAATTACTCCAGAGAATTCTGCAGTAGCAAAATTTGACAAAAATGTAATGATTGAGTTTAACATTGACACTGACGGTGATTATGTTGAAGATTATGTGATTCAGGCTATTCCAAGCTCTGATGATAAAATGTATGTGTATGGACCTGCAGTTCCTAACGAAACAGGTAAAAACAGCACATTGTTATCAAACAGCTATAAAAGTAGTGTAGCCATTACTCCATATGGAAATGATGCAATTACTGCAACAACCAATGCATCATCAGTAAGTGGTGTTAAAGCTTTTGCTGGGTTAAGAGATGATCCTTTCTTTATGGATTTTGCTCAATATTCTGCTATTGTAGGTGGTACAGCAGGAGGATTTAATAATCCTGGAGCAGATACTTTTGCAGGTACAAACGTACTTTCTGTAGTAGTAGAGGTGCCAAAAACAATGATTGGTAGTACAGGAACTATTAACACTTGGGTAACTACAAAAAGAAAACAATAATCTAAAAAACTGAAAAAATTATGATACGCAAAATAACAACAATAGGAATGATGTTATCAGTAGCAGTTATTTCGTTTAACTGTTCTAATAACGATGATGATAACGAAATGCAAGAGTCAGTAACTACTGTATACGTTCAAGAAGATCAAATGGGTAGACCAGCTGTAAATACAGTGTTTGTTGCTTCAGCAGACAAAGATGTGTTTAACAAAACTATCCCATCTAAACAAGGGGCAGCATTTGCTAGTAAGTTTAAAACAAATTTAGAAGCTTTAAGTCCTGCGTTTAATGAGAGTACAGATAAAAATGCATTAGGTCAAACATCAACAGCTTTTACAACTTTGTTAGCAACAGATGTTTTAAATGTTTCTTTAGACGGAACTACTACTTTTTATGATGGTACTAATGTTTTAACAGGTAGAGCTTTGGCAGATGATGTAATTACTGTTGAGTTAATTCTAATCTTTGGAGGAGAATCAGGACTTACAATGTCTGAAAATCCAACCTTATCTGATGATAACGTAAGTGCTAATGATAAAGATTTCTTAACAAGTTTTCCATACTTAGCTTCTCCTTGGTAATAGCTAATAAACTTATATTAAATGCTGACCATGTCAGCATTTAATATTTTTTAACTAAATTCTATAAACTATGAAAACGATAAATTATTTATTAAAAATAACCAGCAGTACACTTATAATATTTTTGCTTTTTTCTTGTCAGCAAGAGAAAAAGCAAGTGGTACAGAATCAGGATATTCAGCAGTATTTAGAGTTGACTGAAGATGTGTCTTTAGAAAAGTTACAAATCAATTTAAAGTTTTGGGAAGATAAGTTATCTGCTAATCCTACACAGTTTACCTATAATGTAGAAATTGCTGCAATAGAAAATCAATTATTTTCAAAAACTGGAAAAATAGAACATTTAAAGAAAGCAGAAATGCTGCTAAATAACGCTGTAGAACGTACTGGTTACAAACAATCGGGTTATTTAAGAGCATTGGCAAGAAATTATATTTCTCAACATCAGTTTAAAAAATCATTAGATTTATTAAAAGTTGCAGAGGCAAATGGTGATAAAAAACAAGAAACTATAAAAATGTTGTTTGATGTACATTTGGAATTAGGAAATAATAAAATTGCAGAACAATATTTATCAAACATAGAAAATAAAAGATCTTTTGATTATTTAATTAGGATTGCAAAATGGCAAGATCATGAGGGGAATTTAGACGCTACAATCGCCTATATGGAAGAGGCGTTACAAGGAGCAAAAGAAAAAGGATATGAAGGGTTGATTACTTGGTGTGAAACTAATTTAGCTGATTATTATGGACATCATGGAGATATAGAAAAATCTTATCAGTTTTATTTAAAAACATTAAAAAACGATCCGGCTAATGTTTATGCCTTAAAAAAAATTGCTTGGATATCTTTTTCACACGATAAAAATATAAATCAGGCAAAAGAAATTATAACAAAAATAAAGCAGCGTTATGCAGGTGCAGATATAGATTTGTTGGCATATCAAATAGCGTTGTACGATCAAAAAGACATCAACCAGAACTATAATAATTACTGGACAGAGGTTTCTAAATCATCATACGGACAAATGTACAACAAGTATAATTTTGATATTTTAGAAGCAAATAAAGAGTACAACAAGGCATATGAATTAGCACTTGTAGAAGTACAAAATAGACCAACAGCTCAATCTTATTCTTTATTAGCATTGGCAGTAGCGCATAAAGAAAATCCTGCAAAGGGATTAGAAATTATTAAAGAAAAGAATGTATTAAAATCTTATGAGCCAGAAGTATTGTTAAGAGTAGCAAAAGTATATGCTTTAAATAAAGAACAAGCATTGGTAAAACCTCTTAAAAAAGAATTGTTAGAGGCTGAGTTTGAGTTGGGGCCAGTAAAAACTATTGAAATAGAAAAACTATAAAAAAATGAAAAAGATAAGTTGCTTATTAATGTTGTTGTTCTCTGTTATGGGAGTTTCGCAAACTTTACAAGGAGTTGTAAAAGACGAGAATAATAAAGCTATAGATTTTATGTATATCGTAAATCAGAGAACGCAAAACCATACACATACTAACTTTAAAGGAATGTTTGAAATGGATGGTTTAAAACCTGGAGATACGCTTATTTTTAATAAAATGGGATATCAATCTAAGGAAGTTGTTTTTAACAGTCCTAAAATTGAGGTAGTTGTAAAAACAAATACCATTGCTTTAAAAGAGGTGATGTTGGCTCCAGAAATAAGCAGCGAAAATATTATTACTACTATAGATGTAAAGCGTAATCCTGTAAAATCATCTCAAGAATTGTTAACTAAAGTACCTGGATTGGTGATTGGTCAACATGCTGGAGGAGGAAAAGCAGAACAAATTTTTTATAGAGGATTTGACATAGATCATGGTACAGATTTACAAGTAAATGTAGATGGAATTCCTGTAAACATGGTTTCTCATGCTCATGGACAAGGATATGCAGATTTACATTTTGTAATTCCAGAAACGGTAGACAAAGTTGATTTTAAGGCAGGACCTTATCATTTTAGTCAAGGAAATTTTGCTACAACTGGAACTGTAGATTTAAAAAGTAAAGAAAATTTAGAGCATAGTTTAATTAAGTTAGAAGGAGGACAATTTAACACTAAGAGGTTATTGTTTATGAATACTTTTTTAAATAAAACAGATGAAAGTGCCTATGTAGCCATAGAAAATTTAAATTCTGATGGACCTTTTGAAAGTCCACAAAACTTTAAAAGATTTAATATCAATAGTAAATACCTTAAAACTTTTAACAATACCAAATTAGTGTTTTCTTTTTCTCATTTTGTGAGTAGTTGGAACGCCTCTGGACAAATTCCCCAAAGAGCGGTAGATAACGGAAGTATTACTCGTTTTGGAGCGATTGACGATACCGAAGGAGGAGAAACATCAAGAACAAATGTTTCTTTAAAAATGATTCAGAAATACGCTGATGATTCACAAATGAAACACTTTGCTTATTACTCTAAATATAAGTTTGGTTTGTATTCTAATTTTACGTTCTTTTTAAACAATCCTGTAGATGGAGATCAAATTTTTCAAAAGGAATCAAGAGATATTTTTGGATATAGTTCTGATTATCAAAAAGAATTTATGTTAGGAGATACAGAACTTACTTTTAATACTGGAGTGGGTTTAAGAACTGATATTGTTGGAGGCAATGAATTGTCAGAAACTAAAAACAAATCAGAAGTTTTACAAAGATTACGATATGGAGATGTAAATGAAACCAATTATTTTGGATATGCTAGTGTAGCTTTTCAATTGAATAAATGGGTATTAAATCCATCAGTTAGATTAGATTATTTGTCTTTTGGATATCATGATTTAAAACCAACAAATAATGAAACAGGTTTTAAGTTAAAAGAGCAAACAGCTGCCATTTTAAGTCCAAGATTAAACGTTACTTATACCCCAAATAATCACTTTCAAACTTATTTTAAAATAGGACAAGGTTTTCATACCAATGATAGTCGTTTGGTTACAAGCTCTCAGGGAGATGCAATTCCAAAAGCATATAGTACTGATATTGGTTTTGTGTGGAAAACTACTCCAGAACTATTGTTTGGATTAGACCTTTGGGGAATGATATCAGAACAAGAATTTGTATATGTGGGAGATGCAGGAATTGTAGAACCTAACGGAGCATCGGTAAGACAAGGAGTTTCTTTTAATACAAGATATCAACCTATAAAAGCCTTATTTTTAAATTTTGATGCCAATTATACACACGCAAGATTTAGAGATGAAGCAAGTGGGCAAGATTACGTGCCTTTAGCTCCAGACTTTACTTTAAAAGGAGGAATATCTTATAAAAAAGATTTAGGTTTTTACGCTGGAATAGATGCTTTGCATATTAATGATAGACCTGCCAATGAAGACAATTCTATTGTAGCAGAAGGATATACCGTAACCAATTTAAATATGGGATATATCTGGGAAAAGTTTGAATTAGGAGTTCAAATCCAAAACTTATTTGATGTTGAATGGAATGAAACACAGTTTGCAACGGAATCTCGTTTGCAAAACGAAGCACAATCAGTTGAAGAAATTCACTTTACTCCAGGAACACCATTTTTTGTAAAAGGAACCATCGCATATAAATTCTAGGATTTATATTTAATTATAGTTGTAAAGAAAAGCCTATCATTATTTTATGATAGGCTTTTTGATGTGAATAAAGTTCACGTATTATTTATAGATGTTTAGGTTGATCTTAGTCAACATTCTATAGTATGTATCGTAGCGATTTTCGTATCTATTAAGATGTATACATTACTTTAATAACTAAGTTTATTGGGTATAAAAAAAGACCATCGTTTTGCGATGGTCTTTTTTTTAAAAATCTCTTAGTGTTAAGATACTTTGGTCAATCCTAAAGTATATAATTGTTCTAACGTTGGCGATGCACTACCACCAGCAGGTTCTAGTGTGATACCAAAGGCTTCAGATTTGTTTGCATTGTTCACCTTTATAAATTCCTGACCATTATTATATCCATCTAAAGTTCCTAAACTTGTAGGAGTTAATGGGTTTAGTGTTAAAGACCATAATTGATAAACTTTTCCTTCTGGAGCTTTAGGTAAACCACTTAAATCTACATACATTTCTTTGGTTTCTTTGTCCCAATAAATAGTAGCAAAACTTTCTGGGGCAACGTTTTGTCCTGCCAAGTTTACTCTTTCTGTTTTTTCAGAAGATATAAAAGCAATAACTTCATTTTTAGTATCTAGTTCAATACTCTTAGCAATAACTTCACCTTGTAAATTGGCTCTTTGTCCATCTAATTTAATATTAGAAACAATTTGCTTGTTTAAGTTTTCTTTTAAGTTGCTGTTATTGCTGTATAAACTAATAATTCCTACAGTTAACACAACACTTGCAGCCCAACCCATATAACTATACCAACGAATTGGAATAACTTTAGTGTTGCCACCATTAATAGCAGTTATTAACTTGCTAAACGGATAAGGACTAACTCCTTTTTTGTTACTGAATTCTGATATTTTTACAACAGTGTGCTCTATTTCTTTAACGTAATCTTTAATTTCTGGATGTTTTTGCATCATTGAATACACTTCGTAGCTTTCTTCTCTACTAAGTGTTCCCGCAACATACAGTTCTAGTATTCCAGATTTAATATATTCTTGTATATTCTCCATAACCCTATCTATTTATACTCAATCTTAAATTTTCTAAACAACTACGGCTTCTTGTTTTTACCGTTCCTAAAGGAATGTCTAATTCTTCTGATGTCTCTCTTTGTGTGTAGCCTTTGTAAAAGATTAAATCGATTACTTTTCTACATTTTTCAGACATTTTTTGAATTTTAGCAAATAACGATTTTTCTTCATCACTTACTTCTTTCTCCTCTTGTTCTGATATATTTACGAAAATATCTAGGCTTTGGTTTTGTTTGTTGATACGATAATCTTTAGATCTTGTTTTATCGATAGCTGCGTTTCTAGAAATGTTTAGCAACCACGTAAAAAACCTACCTTTTTTAGGAGTATAACTTTCTATATTATCCCAAACTTTTAAGAAAACTTCTTGTAAAACATCTTTAGAAAGGTCTTCGTCTCTTAATATATTATTGATAACTCCAAGCATACTTTTGTTATACATTTCATATAACTTTTCGTATGCGAGTACATCTTTTTCTTCTTGAAATTTTTGAACTAAATTGTCTACATCCATATACTGAATTCTGAGATTGAATTTGAAAATTAACAAGAAAAAAGGAGTTTAGCTAAATTAATAGAAGCTATTTTACATAGAATTTTTTCTAAAAAAAACTTAAATAATATATTTTGATTGATGTAAGGGTGATGATTATTTTAATATTTCTAATCCAAGGTTTAGCATAAAAGTACTTGTATATAAACCTTCTTGTAATACAAGCCCTCTTTGATATTTTAAATCAATAAAAAAATCTTTATTCTTAATAAATTTTCCTTTTAATCCAATACCAAAATGTATTCCGTAATCTATTTCATTATATGGATAAATATCACCCTCATACTTATTAATTGGAGCATTGTCAGGGTACTCACTTCTGTAATTTTCGTTGTTAGTACTCCAAGGTTCTATTATAGTAACATTTGTATTATTTTCTTTTTTAAAAAAGTAATTGACATACATTCCTAACTGAAATGTTGGTTTGATTCTACCTTTTATATACTCATGTCTAAAGTTAAAAGAATTATTAAATGACTTACGAGATATATTTTTGTCTGATAAGTAATTGATTCTATATGTTGGTTCAATATATAAGGTAGATGTTTTTAGGTTTATATTAGAGTAAGTCCCTTCATACTGAAAATAAGTTTTTTCACTAATATAGGGGATGTTTATTTTGTAAAATACACCAATTGATGGAACAAATTCATTTCCAAATTGTTTGTTTTTAGTGTAGTATATGTTTTTCTTGCTTTTAGCATGTGATAACAAATTGATACCCGTTAGAATACCAAACGACTGTTTTGTTTTAGAAACCTTTTTTTCATAAATAATACATTCATCTCCTTTACAAACCTCATTGTGATATTTTAGAGATATGTTTATAAGTGATTTATGATTTAGAGTTGTTTTTTCAGTTTCTTTAGAAATTTTAGGACTGTCTTGAAATATATATTTTAAAACCCCAATATATTCTTTGGAATCTTTTTTATATAATTTTCCATTTCTATGAAATTCATTTTCATTTATTTTTAGTTCATGAAGTTGGTCGTTTTCATCGCTAATAAAATAAAACCTATCGTTATAATTCATATAGTAGTAAATATCTACTATACCATTTATTAAATATTCTAAAAACAATTGAGTAGGTTTATTGTCAATAACAATTGATTTAGAAACATAGTACTTGCTGTTTTTAAATCTATATCCATTAATATCCTCTGGAGTGTAGGTAACGCTATTCGAATGGATATTTTTTTTATAAACACACTTCATTGCGTTGGCTCTATTTCCTTTATAATCTATTAGTCCGTAAATAGTATCGTTGGATTTATTAATTAAATACCCTTCTCTAAAATCGGTTTGAGAAAATACTTGTAATACGTTAAGAACAAGAATTAAAACCCATAGGTGTTGTTTTTTCATTTAACAATAGAATTTTTTGCAACGGAAGATAAACAAATATGCATAACATTACACATTTCTACGGAATAACGTATCTTTGCAATTGAATTTAAATACACTAGAATGAGTATTACAAAATCTGATATAACAGCAATTTTAGAAACGATAACGGCTCCTGGAGAAGGGAAAAGTTTGATAGAAAATAACAATGTAACCAATGTTAATATTTTTGGTGATGAAGTAGTGGTAGATGTACAAATTAGCAATCCTACTTTACAGGCTAAAAAGAAAACCGAAACTGAAATAGAAAAGGCGATTGTCGCTCAATTTTCTTCAGTTAAAGTAAAGGTAAATTTATCAGTAGCAACAAAAAAGGAAGAGCCTAAAGCAAATCCAAATCAAATAAAAGGAGAAAAAATTCCTGGAATTCAAAACATCATCGCTGTAGCTTCTGGTAAAGGAGGTGTAGGAAAATCTACTGTAACAGCTAATATGGCGGTTTCATTACAAAAAATGGGATTTAAAGTAGGAGTTTTAGATGCCGATGTTTACGGTCCATCTATGCATATTATGTTTGATGTTGCTAAGGCAAAACCAATTTCTGTTAAAGTAGATGGTCGTTCTAAAATGAAGCCAATTGAAAATTACGGAATTAAATTATTGTCTTTAGGTTTTTTTACCAATCCTAACGAAGCAGTAATTTGGAGAGGACCAATGGCTTCTAAAGCATTAAACCAAATGATTTTTGATGCAGATTGGGGAGAATTAGACTTTTTGTTAATTGATTTACCTCCAGGAACAGGAGATATTCATTTATCTATAGTACAAGCTTTACCAATTACTGGTGCTGTTGTGGTAAGTACACCTCAAAATATTGCTTTGGCCGATGCTAAAAAGGGAGTAGCTATGTTCCAACAAAAGAACATTAATGTACCTGTATTGGGAATTGTAGAGAACATGAGTTATTTTACTCCGGCTGAATTGCCAGAGAATAAATACTATATTTTTGGACAAGATGGTGCTAAACACTTGGCTGAAGATTTAGAAACAGCTTTCTTAGGAGAAGTTCCTTTAGTACAAAGTATTCGTGAAGCAGGTGATTTTGGTCATCCAGTAGCTTTACAAGATGGAACTCCACAAGAGTTGGCATTTAAAGAAATTACAAAGCATATGGCTGGGGAGTTGGTAAAAAGAAATACAGATTTACCTCCAACTGAAGCAGTAAAAATTACAAACATGAGTGGTTGCTCAACCAAATAATAATGTTATTTTTAGAAAAGTAAAAATTAAGAAACAATGAGTGCAGAAGAGTTACAAAAAAAAGTAGAAACAGCTTTAGATGAAATTCGTCCTTTCTTAGAATCGGATGGAGGAAATATTTCTTTAATTTCTATTGAAGATAATATCGTAAAAGTAAAGTTAGAAGGGGCTTGTGTTGGATGTAATGTAAATCAAATGACACTTAAAAATGGAGTAGAAGCAACCATTAAAAAACATGCACCACAAATAGAAGAAGTAATAGATATTAGCTAAACAAGCTGTATTTTAGATAAAACAAAACTCCCAAACTGAATTTTCAGTTTGGGAGTTTTTATTTAAAGTTCATCGAGCGGAGTCGAGATGCAATATGTTTTACCCTTCCAACTTTTCACTCAACTCAAACCAACGCATTTCTTTAAACTCTATATCATCAATAATTTTTTGAAGTTCAATAGATTTTTTGTCAATATTTTCTCCTTCTATTTTTCCTTCGGCAAATTCAGCTTCTATCGCTTCTTTTTTTCTGTTTAATTTAGCAATGTCACTTTCAAGATTGATGTATTCTTTGTTTTCGGCATAACTAAGTTTGGCAGGTGTTTTTTGCTTTTCCTTAACCGTTTCTATTTTAGTAGGCACAATTTCTTGTTCTTCTTGTGCATCAGAATTTTCGTAAGCTCTAAAGTCCGAATAGTTTCCAGGGAAATTTTCTATCACTCCATTTCCTCTAAACACAAATAAAGAATCTACAATTTTATCCATAAAATAACGGTCGTGCGATACCACTACCAAATTCCCAGGATAATCTAACATAAAGCTCTCTAACACGTTTAGCGTTACAATATCTAAATCGTTGGTAGGCTCATCTAAAATTAAAAAGTTTGGGTTTTGAATTAAAACGGTACATAAGTACAAACGTTTACGTTCTCCTCCACTAAGTTTTTCTACAAAATCATATTGTTTCTTTTTATCAAATAAGAAACGTTCTAACAACTGACTTGCTGATATTTTATGTCCTTTGGCTAAGGGAATAAATTCCCCAAATTCTTTTATAACTTCAATTACTTTTTGTCCTTCTTTTACTTGAATTCCAGATTGGTGATAATATCCAAATTTAATGGTTTCTCCTACCACAACTTTTCCGCTATCAACAGGAGTATTTCCTGTTAAAACATTTAAGAATGATGATTTTCCTGTTCCATTTTTTCCAATGATTCCAATACGTTCTCCTCGATTAAAATTATAATCAAACTGATCTAGCATTACCATGTCTTCCCAAGCTTTAGAAACTTTGTGAAATTCCACAATTTTGTTCCCTAAACGTTCCATGTTAATTTCTAGCTGAACTTTGTGTTCAGAACGTCTTGCTCTGGCTTTTTCTTTAATCACAAAAAAGTCATCAATTCTAGATTTAGATTTGGTAGTACGTGCTTTTGGCTGACGTCTCATCCAGTCTAATTCTTTTTTAAATAAGTTTTTTGCTTTGGCTTGTACAGTTTGTTCTAAGGCAATTCGTTCTTCTTTTTTCTCTAAATAATAAGAATAGTTTCCTTTATAGCTGTATAATTGACCATTGTCCATTTCTATAATTTCGTTACACACACGCTCTAAAAAGTAACGATCGTGAGTAACCATAAACAAGGTTATTTTTTCTTTGGCAAAAAAATCTTCTAGCCATTCAATCATTTCTAAATCTAAATGGTTGGTAGGCTCATCTAAAATTAATAAATCTGGTTTGCTAATTAAAACGGTTGCTAATGCTAAACGTTTACGCTGTCCTCCAGAAAGTCCACTTACTTTTAGTTGTAGATTATCTAACTTTAGTTTGGTTAAAATTTGTTTGTATTGTGTTTCAAAATCCCAAGCGTTGTACTGATCCATCATATCAAACGCTAGTTGATATCTCTCTGCATCTTCTGGATTTTCAATAGCTTTTTCGTATTCTTGAACAATTTTTAAGACTTTGCTGTCCGAGTCAAAAATAACTTCTTCTACAGTTTGATTTTCATCAAAAGCATCTTCTTGAGAAAGGTATGATACATGTAAATCTTTACGAGTTACCACTTGTCCTGTATCAGGAATATCGTTCCCTGCAATAATTTCTAACAAACGGGTTTTACCTGTTCCGTTTTTAGCTACAAAGGCAATTTTTTGGTCTTTGTTAATTCCAAAAGATAAGTTTTCAAACAATACACGTTCTCCAAAAGCTTTGGAAACGTTTTCTATAGATAAATAATTCACACAAAAATATTTTGTGTAAAAGTAGTTGTTTATAACGAGAGTTTAGATGGTTTTCTGTGGTTAATAAAACCAAGTCATTTTAAATTGAGTTTACCAAGCCTCTTCAAAAGTCTTTTTATTTAAGTATAAATCTTTGGTTAATTTGTTAACTCCAGTGTTGTTAAATATATTCATTACTTTTTTTGGCCAAGTTTCTCTAAAATTAAAAGAGTTAGGTCTCCCTCCAATGGTGTAGATGAATTTTTTATTCAGTTCGGCATCAAATAAAATTTCAATTCCATGTACGGCTACTTGTTCATCTAACAAAGTTCTGGCTTCGTTATAGGCTTTAATACTACTTCTATGCGAAATAAATCTGCTAACAAAATCTTCTACATTTTTAAGATTTGCTTTGGTCATCTCATTAGGATGATTGATTAAAAATGACAGATTTGTTGTGGTTCCAGCAATACTATCTGGTCGGTAATCTTTTTTTAAAGAAGGAGGTCTGTTTTCCCAAACAATATTGGTTTTAGGAATTTTGGCCAATTTTCTTTTATCTAAAATAGTGGTGTGTGTGGTGGTGTCTTTTGGCATTCTTAATGCAGGTAATTCAGCATCATTCCCAAATGCGTTTAAGCTTAAAAAGTTTCCGGTAATTCTACCAATATATCCTTGTCCCCAACCCGATTCTAAAGAAATAATACTCAACACAGCACCAGGAGGTACTTTGTGTTTAATGCATAATTCTGTTACTGGTAAGGCCAAACGTTGATATAGTTTTGCAACATGACTATATTTTCTATACCTGTATCCTGAGGCTGATTTTTTTAAAGGTTTCACCGTTTTTTTTACTAAAACAACTTGTTTTTTGGGTAAGGCAATCTTTTCTCTTTGACGTGTAGATACGTTTAAACAGAAAAAATAAAACAAAGTAAGTGCTCCGAAAATGAAAAAGTATTTTTTACGATTTTGCATGCATAGTTTTATAACGATTAAATCAAATATATATAAATAAAGTAAAAATCACCTATTATTTAGTGTTCAGTGATTTTTTAAGGTTTAAAACCTTGGTTTGAATTTAGAACTTTAGGGCGCAAACAAAGATAATATCAACTTAGTTTTCCTAATTTTAAAAAATCAATTTCTTATCAAAATGAAACCAATCCTTAGCATACAAAATTTAAATATTTCTTTTCAAAACCAACAGGTAGAAAATAAGGTAGTTCACAATGTGAGTTTTGAAATTATGCCTAATCAAATTGTTGGAGTGGTAGGGGAATCTGGTAGTGGAAAATCGGTAACTTCTATGGCCATGATGGGATTGTTGCCTAAAAACATATCTAAAGTAAAAGGAAAAATTTTGTACAATGAGGTTTCTTTAACTGATTTAAGTCCTAAGGAACTTAGAGAAATTGTTGGAAAAGAAATTAGTATGATTTTTCAAGAGCCTATGACATCGCTAAACCCAAGTTTAACCTGTGGTGAGCAAGTGGCAGAAGTGTTGGATTTACATACAGATTTATCAAAAAATGAAATTGAAGCAGAGGTTTTACAATTGTTTGAAAAAGTAAAACTTCCTAGAGCTAAAAAAATGATGACTCAATATCCGCATGAGTTGTCGGGTGGTCAAAAACAAAGAGTAATGATTGCCATGGCCATTGCTTGTAAACCCAAACTACTTATTGCCGATGAACCTACTACAGCTTTAGATGTTAGGGTACAAGATGAAATTATTTTGTTGTTAAAAGAATTACAGCAAGAAACAGGTATGAGTATTTTGTTTATCACTCATGATTTGGCTTTAATAGCCGAAATTGCCCAACAAGTTATTGTGATGCAAAAAGGTAAAATTGTGGAGCAAGGAACGGTAGAAAATGTGTTTTTACACCCAAAAGAAATTTACACCAAAGCATTAATCAACGCCAAGCCAAAACTAAATATCAGGCTAAAAGAATTGCCGTCGGTAGCCAGTTATTTGCAAGATGATTTTAAGGAAGAGATTTTTACTACCGAAGAAAGAAGTCAATTTCATCAGCAATTATATAGCAAACAACCTTTGTTGGAGGTTAAAAACTTAAAGACTTATTATACTTCTAAAAACAATTGGTTTGCTAAACCCAATGTGGTTAAAGGAGTAGATGATGTTTCTTTTAAGGTTTACGAAGGAGAAACAGTGGGTTTGGTAGGAGAATCAGGTAGTGGAAAGTCTACCATTGGGCGAACTATTTTAGGTTTAGAAAAAGCAACAGCTGGCGAAATTTGGTACAATGGCGTAAACTTATTAACCTTAAACAATTCCCAAAGAAAAAAATATAGACAAGAAATTCAATTGATTTTTCAAGATCCCTATTCTTCCTTAAACCCAAGTATGAAAGTTGGTGAGGCTATTTTAGAACCTATGATTAGACATGGGGTTTTAGCATCTAACTCAAAAAGAAAAGAATATATTTATCAACTATTAGAAAAAGTAGGCTTAGAAAAAGAACATTACAACAGATATCCTCACGAATTTTCTGGTGGACAAAGACAAAGAATAGGAATTGCTAGGGCTTTGGCTCTACAACCCAAATTAATTATTTGCGATGAATCTGTATCGGCTTTAGATGTTTCTGTACAAGCGCAAGTGTTGAATTTATTGAACAAACTTAAAAAGGAATTTGAGTTTACCTATCTGTTTATTTCTCATGATTTGTCTATTGTAAAATTTATGTCCGATCAATTAATTGTACTAAATCAAGGAAAGATTGAAGAGATAGGAGATGCCGATGCCATTTATAATCAACCACAAAAAGCCTATACTAAAGCACTAATTCATGCGATTCCTAAAGGAATATGATGCTATGATTCCTAGTAATAAATTGTATATTGCATCAAAATTTTGGCATATGCAATTTAGGTTGTTAGCAGTTATCATGCTGTTTTTTATGGTTTCTTGTAGTTCTAAAAAGAATGTGAATCCAGAAATTAAAATCCCCAACATTAGATACTCAAAACTTGTAAAAGAATATAAAGCCAACTCTTTTAAAGAGGCGGAGTTTAATACGGTAAAAATAGGGGCTAAAATGTCTTATAAAATTGGGAACTCTTCTCAAAAATTAGGATTAAATTTTAGAATTGCCAAAGGTGAAAAAATTTGGATTAGCGGAGATTTTTTAGGAATTCCAGTAGTAAAAATGCTGATAGAAAAAGACAGC
Organism: Wenyingzhuangia fucanilytica; assembly: GCF_001697185.1. Taxonomy (GTDB): domain Bacteria; phylum Bacteroidota; class Bacteroidia; order Flavobacteriales; family Flavobacteriaceae; genus Wenyingzhuangia; species Wenyingzhuangia fucanilytica. Next base: position 3,418,274 of record NZ_CP014224.1, read on the forward strand.
GTTCATTATTACAACAAGTTTGATAAAACTTATTTTGATGGTTCGTTTGATTTTATCAAACAATTAATTGGCGTAGATGTTTCTTATGCCGTTTTAGAAAAATTATTTTTGGGTGATTTGATATTAAACATCGAGAAAAATCGTTTTAAGATGGATATTCACGATAATTCCTATTTTATTTATGATGGCGGAAACAAGAATTATTATATAGAAGCTGCTATTTATCCTTTAATTTTTAAAACAAAATCTCAATTGATAGAACATGTACTTGGTGAAAATTTGTTTGCTACGTACTATAAAAATTATCAAGAAGTTGAAGGGTTTTTATTCCCTAAAGAGTTAAATATAAAAGGAAGGAATAAAGGAAAAGAATCGGTAATTACCATTAAGTACAACGATATAAAGGTGAACGAAAATTTAAGTTTTCCATACAAAGTCCCTAAAGATTGCGACAAGCCAGTGGTGTTAAAATCAAAAGAAAATACAGAAGACAATGAGTAAAAAATCACTCTTATTTCTTTGTACATTTTTTTTAATGTTTACTGTTTGTTTTTCTCAAACAACTAAACAAAAAGAGTTAGAAAAAAAACGTGCCCAACTACAGCAAGAAATTGTTAGGGTAAATAAACTCCTGTTTCAAAATCAAAAAAAGGAAGAAAACCTTTTGGGGTATTTGAGTGATTTAAATAAAAAGATTCAAGTAAGATCCGATTTAATCAAAGCAATTACTGCCGAAGCTAATTTTTTACAAGGAGAAATTAATAAGAACGAAAAACAGAAAAAAGCTTTAGAAAAGGAACTAAAGGTGCTAAAAGAAGATTATGCCGAAATGATTTTAAAATCATACAAAAGCAAATCAGAACAAAGCAAATTGATGTTTTTATTGTCATCCGAAGATTTTTTTCAAGGTTATAAACGTTTTCGCTATATGCAACAATATGCAGATTTTAGAAGAAAACAAGGAGATACTATTGTTGCTAAAACAGAAAAAGTTGCTGCTTTAACTAGAGAGTTACAGTTTCAGAAAAAACAAAAGGATGCATTGGCTAGAACCAATAGGTTAGAGGCTGATAAATTAAAATCAGAAAAAGAAACGCAAGTAGGTTTGATGAATCAAATCAAATCTAAAGAAAAGCAGTACTTAGCAGATATCAGAAAAAAACAAGCCGAGGAAAAAAGGTTAGATGCAGAGATAGAGCGTGTAATTAAAGCCGCTATTGCAGCATCAAGAGCAAAGTCAACCACTAAGACCAAAGTAGATGTAGATGCCAAAACATCGGGGTTTGCTTTAACTCCCGAAGGAAAAGCGTTGGCCAATCGTTTTGAAGAAAACAGAGGGAAGTTGCCTTGGCCTGTTGCCGAAGGGATTGTAACAAGAAAGTACGGAGTTATTCCTCATCCAACTTTAAAAGGAATTGAGATTGATAGTAAAGGAATTCATATTACCACTAAGAAAAACGCTAGCGCAAGAGCCGTGTTTAAGGGAAAAGTATTGGCTATACAATCTGTTAGTGGTCGTTACGCTGTTTATGTACAGCATGGTAACTATATTTCACTATACAATAACTTAGATAAAGTGTATGTAAACAAAGGTCAAGAAGTTGGTTTAAAACAACCCTTAGGAGTTATTTTTACTGATAAAGTGACTGGAAACACAGAGCTTAAATTCCAGATTTGGAAAGATACTCAAAGGCAAAACCCAATTTATTGGTTGGCAAGAATGTAGCCAATTATGATGTAAGTCATGTTTTATTGTAAAAAAATATCTTTATTTTAGAGAAACTTAAAATTAAAAATATGAAAGTAATCTCTTTGTTAAAAGATGTAAACTATAAAGCAAAACCCTCTTTAACCGTTTTGTTCGAAACTGAATTTTCTAAGGAAATTAGAATAGTGATGAAAAAAGGACAAGAGGTTAAAGAACATAAAACAGAGCACCCAATTATTGTTTCAATTTTTGACGGGAGTATAGAGTTTAGTGTAGATGGAGAAAAAGTGAAAATGAAAAAAGGAGATATGATTTCTTTAGACGCTAATATTCCTCATAGTTTATTATGTACAGCAGATAGTATTGTTAGACTTTCTATTTCTAAACAAGATACTATTACAAGAATAGAAGATTTATTGTTTTAAAAAACAAGCTTATTTAAACAAAGCTTGTAATTCGGTAGCCTCTTTTGGTTTCATTTTACCAGCTACAACTAAACTTAGTTGTCTGCGTTGTAAAGCGTTTTGATAACGTTGTTTTTCTAAATCTGTTTCAGGAATTAATTCTGGAACAGGTATAGGTTTTCCATGATTATCTACAGCAACAAAGGTGTAAATAGCTTCGTTTACTTTGGTTTTCTCTCCAGAGTTACGGTCTTCTAAAAAAACATCTGCAATTACTTCCATAGAAGATGAAAAAGATCTGGAAACTTTTGCTTCAATAGTCATCATACTACCCAAAGGAATTACTTTGCCAAAAGAAACATTGTTAACAGATACTGTTACACAAATAGCATTAGCATGTCTTTGTGCAGCAATACAACAAATTCGGTCTACACGGGCTAAAAGTTCTCCTCCAAATAAACCATGAAGGGCATTGGTGTCACTTGGTAAAATAATATCAGTAGTAATGGCTAAAGAAGCCGATGATGTTTTTGCTTTCATAGAATTTCAATAAACCTTATGCTTAAAGATAAGGTTTATTGTTTATTCATTGATAAATAGCCAAGCGTGTTTGTTGTCTTTTTTACGGATTGTATTCAAAGTATTAATAGCATCTCTTTTATCGTTAAAAGAGGCATAACTTACTTGAGTTAATCCCCATTTGTTTAAACCGATAATGCTTGCCTTAAATCCTTTTTCTTTTAATAAATCCACTTTTTTAACAGCGTTTTCTGGTGCTTTAAAAGCTCCTGCTATAATGTGATATTTATAAGTAATTTCTTCAACAACTTCTTTTTCTACGGTTAAAGTAACTGCAGGTAAAGGTTTTAAAATGTTAAAAGAAGCTTGTTGAATTTGATTGGTTACTGCTTGTTGAGCTACAATTTCTTGTTGATTAATTTGCTCTTGAACATAAACGCTACTAGCAAAGAATAATCCAACAATAACTGCTGCACTTGCAAAATACTTTCCGTAAGATCTTTTTACTTCGGTTTTTGGCGTAACAATATTGTTTCTTAAAATATAATCCGCATTTAAATCACTTAAACCAAAAGAACTTGTTAAGTAGTTTATTTTGTTTAGTGGTTCAAAAACCAATTGTTCATTTTCTAAAGTAAATTGACCAATATTATTTAACAATAAAGGATTTTTTTGCAAAGAAGTCTGCCAGTTTTCAACAGTATCTTGTACCATAGCCGCAGCTTTATCAAAAGAAATATTCAGTGATTTTGCAATATGATTAACCAATAAACCATCATTTTTTTGAAGGTTTATGTTAAAAGAAATCGTTTTGGTAGGAGGTGTAAATTGATGATTTTCAATATTTCTCTTACTAGGAATGGTGTTGCTTACAAACCCTCCAAAGTTAGGAACTATAACACATTCGTACCTGTATAATAAATCGCTGATGTATTTTGATAACTGCATATAACAAAAATATCAAAAAAATGAACAGAGTCAATACTTAATAAGCCTTTTTTAAAAGAAACATTTTTGTATCTTTTTTGTAAAAATTGAAAATGAATTTTAAGGAACTCATGTATGCTTTGGCTTTGCAAGAGGCTAAAGGAGTGGGAGCAATAACGGCTAAAAAATTAATTTCTATTTATGGCAGTGCTACTCAGTTGTTCGAGGCACATCAAGAAAAGAGAATTGAAAAGGAGGTGAATCTTAAATTGTTTCAGCAATTGTTTTCAAAAGCATCTTTGGCTAAAGCCGAAAAAGAATTAAATAGAGCTGTTTCTAAAGGTTTAAAATGTTTGTACTATCAAGATGAAAATTACCCTAAAGACTTGTTGAATTGTGCCGATGCTCCACTGATTTTGTTTCAAGATGGTGGAGGAGATTTTAATCAATATCAAAAAGTAATTAGCATTGTGGGTACAAGAAATATGTCTAATTATGGACGTGGTTTTTGTGCAGAATTAATTGCGGCTGTAAAAGAATATCAACCATTAATTGTAAGTGGTTATGCCTTTGGTGTTGATATTTGTGCGCATTTAGAAGCTTTAAAAAATAATTTACCTACTACTGCAGTTTTGGCTCATGGTTTCGCAACAGTATATCCAAACGAACATAAAAGATTTTATCAAGAAATGAAAGAGAGTGGTGGGTTTTTATCTGAGTTTATCTATGATGAGCCTCCTTTGAGAAATAATTTTTTAAAAAGAAATAGAATTGTTGCAGGCATAAGTCAGGCTACCATTGTGGTAGAATCTGCCTCAAAAGGAGGGTCTTTAGTTACTGCGGATATTGCCAATTCTTATCATAAAGATGTGTTTGCTTTACCCGGTAGAACTACCGATGTGTATAGTAAAGGTTGTAATGAATTGATTAAAAATCACAAAGCAGCATTAATTACATCTGGAGAAGATTTAATAGCGCAATTGGGATGGAAAAAATCAACAATTAAAGAACCTAAAATAGTACAACCTCAATTATTTGTTGATCTTGAGGGAGGAGAAAAAGAAATTTATGATTTGTTAGCAGTCAATGCCATGCATGCCGATGAATTATCACGAACAAGCGGAATTCCTATTTACAAAGTTTCTAACTTTATTTTTCAGTTAGAATTAAAAGGTTTGATTCAGGTATTACCCGGAAAACTCATCAAAAGAATTTAATCTTTACTACTAATAAAAGTTTCTAGTATTACTGCAGAAACAATAATACATCCTCCAGTAATGGTAGATATGGTTGGAATTTCATTTAAAAATAAAAAGGCTAAAACACTACCATATAATGGTTGTACACAGCTTAATAAAGAAACACTGGTTGCCGAGAAGTTTTTAAAATTACTAACCAAATATGTGTGACCAACAGCAGTGGTAAAAACTCCTAAAATAATTAAATGAGGAAGTTGTGATGAATAGCTCCCAATATCAAAATTGATAAAAGTAAAAATAGGAGCCAACATTATTACAATTAATCCTGTTTGGTAAAACATCAACTTAGTTGCGTTGTGTTTGGCTACTAAAGATTTCATTAAAATGTTTCTAATAGCGTAAAAAACAGCAGAAGCAATTCCAAAGCAAATTCCTAAAGAAGTTTGATTTCCTATGCTAAACTCTGGGGTTAATATATAAAGTCCTAGTAAAACTAATAAACCTAAAAATAAGTGTTTTGGGTTAAAAGTTGTTTTACGAATTAATGGTTCTAATAAGGTTGTAAAAATAGGATAGGTAAATAAAGAAATAATCCCCAATCCAGCTCCAGCTAATTGTAAAGCATAAAAATAAGTAACCCAATGCCCTGCTTGTAAAAAGGCAGAAATTAAAAATGTTTTTCCATCTTTAGAAGCGTCAAATTTAAAACTAATCTTTTTAAACTTCATGTAAATAGCAATGGCTATGCACGCAAAAAAACATCTAGACCAAATGGTAATGGCTGGTGGTAAACTAAGGTAGCTTCCAAAAGGAGCAGCGGTTCCAATAATTAATAAAGCTAAATTTAGCTCAAGTATATTCTTTAGTTGATTTTTCATGAGTTTTATTTAGTACCTGTGCTACCAAAACCTCCAGTCCCTCTTTGGGTACTATCAAGTTCTTCTACTTCAATCCATGCTGCTTGTTCGTGTTTTGCAATCACCAATTGGGCAATACGTTCTCCATCAGTAACTTCAAAAACATCGTTTGATAAGTTGACTAAAATCACGCCTATTTCACCTCGGTAATCCGCATCTACAGTACCTGGAGAATTTAAAACGGTAATTCCTTTTTTGGCAGCTAAACCACTTCTGGGCCTTACTTGTGCTTCGTATCCTTGAGGCAAAGCAATAAACAATCCTGTTTTTATAATCGCACGTTCTAAAGGTTTTAAGAAAATACTTTCTTCTATGTTGGCTTTTAAATCTAAACCAGCAGCACCGCTAGTTTCGTATTGAGGTAAATCGTGTTTAGATTTGTTGATGATTTGTACTTTCATAAAAATAGAATTTAGACAAAAGTACGGTCTTATTTAGACTTTAAAAATCTTTGCTTGATAAAATTCCTTTCGCTAAAAAACACCAAAGAAAAAGTTAAAATCAATAAAATTGTATTGATGATAATTTGTCCTCTAAGTAAGTAAAACGAAATAAAACACAATAAGGTTATCAATAAGAATAAACTTAATATTTTAGAAACTTCATATGGCGTTTTGTAATGTTTTTGTCCGTATATATAAGAGGTAATCATCATAATTGCATATACAAAAAATGTTACCCAAGCGGCTCCCATATACCCACATATAGGCACAAAAATTAGCAAACCTAAAATGGTTAATAATCCTCCTAAAATAGAAAAATACATTCCGTATTTGGTTTGGTTGGTGTTTTTGTACCAAACAGAAAGGTTGTTGTAAATACCTAATAGTAAATTGGCCAATAAAATAATAGGCACAATGGCTAAGGTTTCAAAATATTCTGGTTTTTTAAGTAAAAGTTGAGCAAAGAAATCAATATAAGCAACAATGGTCAGTACAATAAAAGCTCCTAATATGGTAAACCATTTTAAAACCAAAGCATAGGTTTCTTTAGCATTCTTTTGATGTGATACATTAAAGAAAAAAGGTTCTGCTCCAAGTTTAAATGCCATGATAAATAAGGACATGAATACGCCTAGTTTATATGTTCCTGCATAGGCTCCAGCAATACTTTCGTTTAAAAATCTTGGTAAAATAAGTTTGTCTAAGTTTTCATTGGTCACATAAGCCAATCCTGCTATTAAAATAGGCCATCCATAGGCAAGCATTTTTTTTAACAATATAAAATCTAGTCTTAATTTAAATTTTAAGAACATAGGCAATACCATCAAAAAAGTAAGTCCGCTAGCAAATAAATTGGCTAAAAAGATATATCCTACTTTTGATGAGGTAGGATACCAACTAAAAGCATTGGTAATTTCTTGTGCAGATAGGACCAATAAAAATAATATGTTAAGTATTGCATAAATAGAAATGTTTAAAACTCTAAACATTGCATAATTTATGGCCTTGTTTTTGACTCTTAAATAAGCAAAGGGAATAACGGTTAATGTGTCAAACAGTAAAATTCCGATAAGGGTTTTAAAATGAAGGATTTCTTCAAAACCTAAAAAAGGAGCTATGTTGTTTGATAAAATAAACAGGGGCGTTAATATTAAAAAGGCCACCAAGGTTACAATACAAAAAGAAGTACTTAGTACTTTTTCTTTGTTTTTTTCTGAATTGAAAAACCTAAAAAAAGTAGTTTCCATACCAAAGGTAAGCAATACGTTAAAGTAGGCTGCCCATACGAAAAACTCGGTGTTAACGTTAAATTGCTGAGTGTTTTCTAGGGTTTTGGTATGTAGCCCCACTAAAAATACATTTACCGCTTTAGGTAGCACTGCTGCTAAACCATATACAAATGTGTTTTTTAAAAAAGATTTAAGTGTGCTCAAATTAAATAAGTTATCGCACAAATATATTCTATTTTTGCCGAAGTAAAATAAAGGATCAAATAAAGTAAAAGAAGTAGTCAATCGTATAATCAATAAAAATATGAAGAGCCAAACCACTCTTAAATGTTTATTATTCTTGTTTTTTGGAATGGGAATTTTAAATCAAAGTTTTTCACAATCGTATAAAGGGTATAAAAAATTAAGTTCACATGAAAAGTGCTGGGTGTTTTTTCATCCGTTTAAAGCAAAAAGAGCTTATAGAGTTTCTAAAGAGGTGGAGCGTAGTATAGATTCCATTTTAAATATAGGGGTGATGGGGAATCACCATGTAGGAAATCAATTAGATGCTTTTAAACATGCTTTTTGGATGTGGAGTTTGGCCGAAGAAATTGGTTGGCGTTCTGCTAGAAGTTTGGGAATAGAGCACGAAAAAGGGAATTATGAGTTTTTTAAAGAGCATAAATTAGAAGATGGTGTATTGCCCGATAAAATAAGTTGTGAAATGGATTTACACAACAATAGTGTTGGTTTGGCTTTGTATAAAGAACATAAAAAAGAAAAACTATCTAGGAGTGAACGAATGGAATTGGTGAGAAAGGCGGTTATTGAAGGGAGGATGAAAATGATTTATCAAACCAAGAACCAACAATATATAGATAGTACTGGGCAAATTATTCCTAAAGAAGAACATTACGGACTGTGGGAAAATAGAAAATGTTTGGTTCCATCAAGAGCTGAATATTTAATGGCTGATAATAAATCTAAATACTTAAATTTGTCAGACCAAAAAACAAATAGATGAAAACAGTACATTCAATTTTAGCCGCATTTGTATTAATTACCATTGCTATGGTTTTGTTTAATGCAATCATGAGTTTAAAAAGAGAAGAAAAATTTAAAGCAGGTGATCGTAAATTAGCACTAATTGCTTTGATTTTAACACACACGCAATTCATAATAGGGTTAATAGCTTATTACGTTTCTGATTGGTATAAAGCGATGAAAGCTGTTGGAATGGGAAATGCCATGAAAAATGCAGAATTAAGATTGATGAGTGTTGAGCATCCGTTAATGATGATTGTTGCCATTGCATTGGTTACTGTAGGATGGTCTCGTCACAAAAAATTAACTGAAGACGCAGCAAAATTTAAATCTTTTGCTATTTTTTATGGAATCGCATTTGTTGTGATTTTATCAAGGATTCCTTGGGCTCAGTGGATTTAATCATTTAAAA